>JBEKSK010000255.1:0-4518 GCA_049517155.1 Solirubrobacteraceae bacterium | reverse complement strand
GCGAGGCGCGCATCGCGTCGATCGCCTCCTCCCAGCGGGCCGGGTTGCCGATGCGAATCGCGCTGGCGATCGTCTCAGGGTCCTTCACCGGGGCGCCGTTGACGAGCGGCGCCGCGCCGGCGGCCTGGAAGCCGAACAGCCGGGGAGCCGCCCCGGCCTCGACAAAGCCCTTCCAGTAGGCGGTGATGTTGCCGGCGTTGCCGACCGGGATGCAGAGCGCGTCGAGGCGGCCGTCGAGGTCCTCGAGCAGCTCGAACGCCGCCGTCTTCTGGCCCTCGAGGCGGAACTCGTTGACGGAGTTCACGAGCGCGATCGGGTGGCGCTGCGCGAGCTCGCGGACCAACTCGAGCGCGGTGTCGAAGTTGCCGCGCAGGGCGATCACGCGGGCGCCGTGAACGAGTGCCTGGGCAAGCTTGCCGGTCGCGATCTTGCCGTCCGGGACGATCACGGCGCCGCGCAGCCCGGCCTTCGCCGCGTAGGCGGCGGCGCTGGCGGCCGTGTTCCCCGTGGAGGCGCAGATCACCGCCTGGGCCCCTTCGCGCAGTGCCGCCGACACCGCGCAGGTCATTCCGCGGTCCTTGAACGAGCCCGTCGGATTGGTCCCCTCGAGCTTGAGGTGGACCTCGGCGCCGACCCGCTCGGACAGCCGCTCGGCGAGCACCAGCGGCGTGCCGCCCTCGCCGAGTGTGACGACGGGGTCCGTCGGCGCGAACGGCAGCCGGTCGCGGTAGCGCTCGATCAGACCGACGGACCGTGTCTGGCTCATACGAACTCCTCGTTGATCACGCTGATCGCGCGCGGAGCCGCGCGGACGTGCTCGAGCGCCTCGATCCGCTCGAGCGCGACGGCAAGGCGCGAGCGCGGCAGCGGATGCGTGACCATCATCAGCTGCGCCCGCTCGCCGGAGCCCTGCTGGACGACCGACTTGATCGAGGCCCCGGCGTCGCCGAGCAGCTGCGCGACCTGCGCCAGCACGCCGGGACGGTCGTCGACTTCCATGTGCAGGTAGAAGGCGGACACAACATCCTCGATGATCGCCAGCGGCGGCAGCGGCGGCCCGAGCGTCCTGGCCCCGCCGATCGCCGCGACGACGTCGCCGAGCACGGCGCTCGCGGTCTGCGAGCCGCCGGCCCCCGGCCCCGACATCGTGATCTCGGTGATCGCGTCCGACTCGACGGTGACGGCGTTGAACGCGCCGTTGACCGACGCGAGCGGGTGGCCGCTGTAGAGAAACGCCGGATGCACGCGAACCGAGATGCCCTGCGCGAGCCGCTCGGCGGTGCCGATCAGCTTCAGTGACAGTCCGAACTCGCGCGCGTAGGCGATGTCGTCGCTGGTGATCTGCGTGATGCCCTCGCTGCGGACCTCGTCGATGTGCACCGGCACGCCGAAGGCAAGCCGCGCGAGGATCGCCATCTTCGCCGCCGCGTCGGCCCCGCTGACGTCGTCGGTCGGGTCGGCCTCCGCGAACCCCAGCCGCTGAGCCTGCGCGAGCGCGTCGCCGTAGTCGCAGCCGCTGCGCGTCATCTCCGTGAGGATGAAGTTCGTCGTCCCGTTCACGATGCCGTGGATCCGCTCGACGTGCGCAGCGGCGAGCGACTCGCGCAGCACGCGCACAACCGGAATCACGCCGGCAACGGCCGCCTCGAAGCCGAGCAGGACGCCGCGCTCGCGGGCGAGCGACCACAGCTCCTCGCCATGGCGCGAGAGCAGCTGCTTGTTGGCGGTGACGACGTGACGGCCGCCGTCCAGCGCACGGCGGACATAATCGCGGGCGGGATCGACGCCGCCGATCAGCTCGACGACAAGGTCGCAGCGTTCGAGGATCTCGTCGAAGTCGCCGCTCGAGCGGGTCAGCACGCCGACGATCTCGGGTGTGACAGCGGTCAGGCGGGCGATCGCTGTGGCGCGCTCGCCGAGCAGCTGCTCGAACGCGCCGCCCACCGTGCCGTGACCCAGCAGGCCGATCCGCAAGGAGCTCATCGGCCCCAGCCTTCGCATCGGACTGCCGCCGGCGCCACGGCTACACGTCGCGGGCGTGGAGGTCGTCGAGGGTCTCGCGCCGAACGACGACCCGCGCCTCGCCGTCGCTGACGAAGATCACCGGCGCTCGCAGCACGCCGTTGTAGTTGTTGGCCATCGCGTAGCCGTAGGCGCCGGTGACCGGGGTGACGAGCACATCGCCGGGACGGGGATCGTCGAGCAGGGCGTCGCGGATCAGGACGTCGCCGGACTCGCAGTGCTTGCCGGCCACACGCACGCGCGTCGTGCCACCGAGCCGGCTGGCGATGTCGGCCTCATAGATCGAGCCGTAGAGCATCGGGCGCAGGTTGTCCGACATGCCGCCGTCGACGCTGACCCAGGTCGAGACGTTGTGCTTGACGCCGATCACGCTGTACAGCGTGACGCCGCCGTTCGCGACCAGCGCGCGGCCCGGTTCGACGAGCAGCCGCCGGCCCGGTCCGAGCAGCTCACGGGCGGCGTCGACGAGCGCGCCGACGTACTCCTGCGGGCTCAGCGGCTGCTGATCGTCGGTGTAGGCGACGCCGAGCCCGCCACCCAGGTTGTAGACGGGGAACTCGCCCAGCGGCGCGATCGCCGCGACCGCCGCGCGGAACGGCTCGAGCGAATGCAGCTGCGAGCCGACGTGCATGTGCAGCCCCTGCAGCTCGAGCCCGGCGACTGCCCGGACCCGCTCGATCATGGCTGCGACCGCGGCGAGTGAGACGCCGAACTTGGAGTCCGCCTGGCCGGTCGAGATCTTCTCGTGCGTGTCGCCGGAGACCGCGGGAGTGACGCGGATCAGCACCGCCTGGCGAGCCGGAGCGCCGGCCGTCAAACGTTCGAGGCGGTCGAGGTCGCCTTCGTTGTCGATCACGATGTGACCCACGCGTGCGTCCAGCGCGGCGCGCAGCTCGCCCTCGTCGCGGGCGTTGCCGTGCATCACGATCCGGCGCGGCTCGAAGCCGGCGCGCAGCGCGAGGTGAAGCTCGCCGGCCGAGGCGACGTCGCAGCCGAGTCCCTCCTCGGCGAACAGCGCGAGCACCGGCGTCGCGGGGAACGCCTTCGAAGCGAACACGACTTCGAAGTCCGCCTGGCCCGCTGCCCGGAAGGCCTCGAGAAAAGCGCTCGCGCGGGCCCTTAGATCGTCGGTGGCCACGACGTAGGCGGGCGTGCCGAAGCGCTCGGCAAGCTCGATCACGTCGCAGCCGCCGATCTCCAGATGCCCGCGGTCGTTCACGCGGGTGCCGATCGGATAGATGCGCGAGATGGTCTGCGTCGATGCCATGGAGCGGCGATTATCGCGGTCCATCGCCCGCTCCGTCGCCCGCCGCCGGAGTGCGCCCGCCGTCCCCGCGCTCACGTCGCCGGGCGCCGCGGCGCACGACGCTGGTGTGGCTCGGCCTTCTGCGACAATGAGCGCATGGTCACTTCCAAGCGCAGCGCCTTCGGACGCGACAGCGGCCTGCAGGCGCGGATGGTGCTCACGATGTTCCTGCTCGGGCTGCTCTACGTCGCCTTGGTCGGAGCGCTGCTGGCGACATCCACGAGCGCATTGCTGATCGTGATCATCGCGGTCGGCCTTTTTGGCGTGCAGATCGTCGGCTCCGACAAGATCGCGCTCGCGACGCTCGGCGCGCACGAGGTCTCCGCCGCGGACGAGCCGGAACTGCACTCGATCATCGAGCGCCTCTGCATCCAGGCCGACCTGCCCAAGCCGCGCATCGCCGTGATCGAGGCGCGCATGCCGAACGCCTGCGCGCTCGGGCGCTCGCAGAAGGCGGCAACGATCTGCGCGACCCGCGGGCTGCTCAGCCTGGGCCTCGAGCCGGCCGAGCTGGAGGGCGTGCTCGCGCACGAGATCACGCACGTGATCAACCGCGACGTGATGGTGATGACGATCGCGAGCTTCTTCGCCACGATCGCCGCGCTGATCATCCGCTTCGCCTTCTTCTTCGGCGCCTTCGGCGGCGGCGGACGCGACGAGGGGGCCGAGGCGATCGAGGTCGTGATTCTGGTGTCGGTCGTGGTGTACGCGATCTCCTTCGTGCTGCTGCGGGCGCTGTCGCGCTACCGCGAGTTCGCTGCCGACCGCGGCTCGGCGATCCTGACGGGACGGCCCAGCGCGCTGGCTTCGGCGCTGATCAAGATCAGCGGCACGATCGAGCGGATTCCGCGCAACGACCTGCGCACGGCCGAGGGCATGAGCGCGTTCTTCATCATCCCGGCGCGCGCGAAGAACTCGCTGATGAACGTCTTCGCCGATCATCCGCCGCTGGAGAAGCGCCTCGCCGCGCTCTCGCGCCTGGAGGCGCAACTGCAGGGCACCGGCCGCTGAGCGGCGGCTGCGCGGCGGACACCGAAACCATGGGGCTGCGCGACATCCTGACGGGCCGAAGCTCGGTCAAGCAGCCCGCGTCGCGTGAGCGTCTGTTCGCGCTGAGCACGGCGTACGTGACGCTCGAGACCTCCTACCAGATCACCTCGGCGGGCGTTGCCGGGATCGTCGTGCAGTCG
>JBEKSK010000254.1:0-4534 GCA_049517155.1 Solirubrobacteraceae bacterium | reverse complement strand
CGAAAGTCCGCGACCGCCGCGCACATGAGCAGGACGTCGGCGGCGGCGAACTCCGCCTCGCAGGCCGCCGCCAGTTCGGCGGCGGTGCCCACATCGATGTAGCGGATGCCGGGTGCACGCGGGAGCGAGACGTTCGCCGCGACCACTACGACCTGCGATCCGCGGGCCGCGGCCGCGGCGGCGAGCGCGAAACCCATGCGCCCCGAGGAACGGTTGCCGATGTAGCGGACCGCGTCGATCGGCTCGCGGGTCCCCCCGGCGGTGACGAGTGTGCGGATCGCGCTCCAGGCCCCCCCGCGCAGCCGCGCGTCGACTGCGGCGAGCAGCTGCGCGGGCTCTGGCAGCCGGCCGGGCCCCCATTCGCCGGCGGTGGCGAGGCGCCCCGTGGCGGGCGTGAGCACCTCGATCCCCCGCTCGCGCAGCACTGCGATGTTGTCCTGGGTCGCGGGGTTGGCCCACATCCGGTCGTTCATCGCCGGCGCGACGATCAGCGGCGCCGCCGTGGCGAGCGCGGCTGCGCAGAGCAGGTTGTCGGCGTGGCCGTGCGCGAGCTTGGCGATCGTGTTGGCGGACGCCGGGGCGATCAGGAAGACGTCGGCCGCCGCGCTCAGCGCGAGGTGGCCGGCCGGGTCGTGGTCGGGGATCGCCTCGCCGGGAAAGGCGCCGCGCAGCGGGTCGCGCTCGAACTCATCGCTCAGCACGGGGGCGCCGCTCAGCGCCGCGAACGACGCGGCGCCGACGAAGCGCTGCGCGTTGGGGGTCTGGATCACACGCACGCTGTGGCCCGCCGCGGTCGCAAGGCGCACGACCTCGAGCGCCTTGTAGGCGGCGATTCCACCGCTCACCCCGAGCAGCAGCCTGGCCATCGGGCCGCTGCTACCGGTAGTGGTACTTCAGCTTGCCGGCTGCGACTTCCTCGAGCGCGATCGTGAGGTAGTTCTTCGAGCCGGTGTCGACCATCGGCGGCGGGAACTCGTCAAAGCTCCCCTCCCCGAGGTTCTGGTAGTAGGAGTTGATCTGGCGTGCGCGCTTGGCGGCGACGATGACGCTCGCGTAATTCGAGTCCACGTGCTCAAGCAGCTTGTCTATGCGGGGAGAGATCACTCAACCAGTGTACCGCAGGTAGATCTCGTCCAGTTCGTCGGTTGCACGAGACAGCGAATCGTTGACCACCACGAAGGCGAACTCCGCGCTCGCCGCAAGCTCCGTCTCTGCGATCGCCAGGCGCCGCGCCATCGCCTCGGGATCCTCGGCGCCGCGGCCGGCGAGCCGCTCGCGCAGCTGCTCGAGTGAGCGCGGCGCGATGAAGATCGCGACCGCGTCGGCAAGCGCACGGCGAACCTGCCGCGCTCCCTGAAGCTCGATCTCGAGCACCACCGGTGCGCCGCCCCGGGCGCGCCGCTCGAGCTCCGCGCGCAGCGTCCCGTAGCGATGCCCGGCGTAGCTCGCGTGTTCCACGAACTCGCCGGCGGCGAGGCGGCGATCGAAGTCCTCCTCGGTCAGGAAGTGGTAGCTGACGCCGTCCTGCTCGCCCGGTCGCGGCTTCCGCGTGGTCGCCGACACCGACAGTTCAAGCTCGGGATGGCGCTCGCGCAGCGCCGCGATCAACGTGCCCTTGCCGACCCCCGAGGGGCCCGTGATGACGAATACGGCGGCCATGGGCGAGCGCGAAGCTTATGGCGCGCTGCGGCCGCTCCTGCGGCGCCGCCCTGGTGATCGCAGCTGCGCGGCGCGGGCCGTGCTCAGCGGTGGAGCATCGAGACCAGCTCGGCGCGCTGGCGCTCGGACAGGCCGCCGATCGTCTTGCTGGGCGAGATGCGGCAGTGCGTGAGGATCTTGTTGACTTTCACGCGCCCGTATTTCGGGACGGCGAGCAGCATGTCGAATACCTTGGCGGTTTCAAGGAACTCCGGCGGGTCCAGGAGCAGCTGGTGGATGGAGTGACGACCCGCCTTGAGGTCGCGCTTCAGCTGCGCGCGCTGTGAGCGGATCTCGTTCGCTCGGGCCAGCGCATCCATGCGCTGGTTGAACGAACGCTCCGGCGTGCCGGGACCCTTATGGAGCGTCTGCTGACCAAGCGACATGGGCGGCGAGTCTATCGTCTGCGCGCCGCCATGCAAGCGCAGTCCGTGGAATTCACCTAAACCTCCAGTAGAGGTTCAGCCGCCTTCAGCTCACTTGAGCTATTTCGGGCACTTTGCAGGTGTTTTATCTTAAGGGTGGGGCCGGGACGTGAATCATCGCCCAATTTGCGCAAAAGCTCCATCGAGTTCGCGCGCGATTCGCCCGCCAGCGGCCGGATCGCGGAAGCTCTCGGTGCCCACGGCCACGAGTGTCGCCCCGACATCGATCAGATCGCGGGCGTCCGCCCCGCTCGCGACGCCACCCATCCCGACGATCGGAATCGTGACGCGCCGCGCGACCTGCGCGACCTGCGCGAGCGCGACGGTGCGGATCGCGGGCCCCGAGAGGCCGCCGCTGCCGCCCCCCAGCCAGGCGCCCGAGCCGTCGGGGGCGAGCGCGAGCGCCCGCAGCGTGTTGATCAGCGACACGGCGTCGGCGCCGCCGGCCTGCGCGCCGGCCGCGCACGCCGCGACGTCGGCGGTGTTGGGTGTCAGCTTCACGATCAGCGGTTTGGAGCTGCGCGGTCGCACATGGCGCAGCAGCGCCTCGAGGCCCGCCGGGTCGGCGCCGATGTCCAGGCCGGTCGCGACGTTCGGGCAGGACACGTTCAGCTCGATCGCGGCCACAGCCGGCTCGAGCTCGAGGGCTTCGACGAGCTCGCCGACCTGCTCGGGCGTCGAGCCCATGACGTTGGTGATCAGCGGGACCGCCAGCACGCCGGCGAGCGCGGGCAGGTCCGTCTCGAGATAGGCTCGCAACCCGCGGTTGGGCAGCCCGATCGAGTTGATCATGCCCGCCGCGCTCTCCCACAGGCGCGGCGGCGGGTTGCCGTCGCGGGCGCCCAGGGTGATCGTCTTCGATACGTAGGCAGCGAATGGGAACTGCGCGAAGAGCTCGTCGCCGAACACGCTCGCCGCGGCGAGCACGTCGAAGCAGCCGGAGGCGTTGATCACCCGGTGGCGGAGCTCGAGGCCTGCGAACTCGATCATGCCAACAGCGCCCCGTCGAACACCGGACCGTCGAGGCACACGCGCCGGTAGCCCTCGACGGTCGCGACGACGCAGCCGTAGCAGGCGCCGAAGCCGCATGCCATCGGCGCCTCGAGCGCCAGCTGCGACGCCACCTCGTAGTGCGCTGCGCGCCGTCGGACATCCTCGAGCATGGCCGCGGGCCCGCAGGCGTAGATCGGCCGGGGTTGCTTCGCCAGTTCGGCTTCGAGCAGGTCACTGACCAGGCCGCGGTGGCCCACCGAGCCGTCGTCGGTCGCCACGAGCGCCTCGGTGAAGAGCTCGGCGCCCTTGGCGTGATCGCCGTCGCGGAAACCGAGCAGTGCTGCTCCGCCCCAGGCCCGCTGGACCGCGACGAGGGGTGCGATGCCGATCCCGCCGCCGACCAGCAGCGGCAGCACGCCGCCGCCGGGCGGGACGAAGCCGTGCCCGAGCGGTCCGACGATGAGCAGCTCCTCGCCCGGCTGGGCCTCGCACAGGCGCCGAGTGCCGGGCCCGACGTCCTCGAGCAGGAACTCCGTGATCCCGTCGTCGGCGACCGCCATCACCGACACCGCCCGCGCAAGGTAGGGCCGCTCCCCCTCGCCTCCGCCCCAGCGCTCGGCGCTCGCGAGCATGTAGAACTGACCGGGCTGCGCCCGCGCCGTGGAGTCGAGCGCTCCGAGCACGACGTAGCGCCCATAGCTGCGCCGATGGCGCACCGCTGCGCGACGGCGGCCGAACGGAGCGCTCACCTCGCGTGCCACTCCTGCAGCGACCGCACCTCCGGCTCGCCCGCCCGCGCCGCACGGATCGCGCGCGCAGCCGCCTGGCCGCCGGAGAGCGTCGTGATGCACGGGATCCCGCGGGAAACCGCGGCCCGGCGGATCTCCCAGCCGTCCGATCGCGCGCCCGAGCCGGTCGGGGTGTTGATCACGAGGTCCACCTCCCCGCCGGAGATCGCGTCGACGACGTGCGGTGACCCCTCAGCGACCTTGCGCAGCGTCGTCACCGGGATGCCCATGCGCTCGATCGCCTGCGCTGTGCCGCTCGTCGCGACGATCCGAAAGCCGAGGTCGTGCAACTGCGCTGCGATCCCGGCCCCGGCCGCCTTGTCGCTGTCGGTCACGGTGATGAAAACCGTGCCGCCGTTCGGCAGCGCCGAGCCTGCCGCGGCCTCGGCCTTTGCGAAGGCCGTCGGAAAGTCGGTCGCGATCCCCATCACCTCGCCGGTCGAGCGCATCTCGGGACCGAGCAGCGAGTCGGCACCGAAGAAGCGGTTGAACGGCAGCACCGCCTCCTTGACGGCGACGTAGCCGCTGCGCATCAGATCGCCCGGCAAATGCAGCGAGGCCAGCGACTCGCCGAGCATCAGCCGGCAGGCGAGCTTGGCGAGCGGAACTCCGACGGACTTCGAGACGAAT
>JBEKSK010000253.1:0-4534 GCA_049517155.1 Solirubrobacteraceae bacterium | reverse complement strand
CCAACCTGCCGCTGATCGGCGTGCCGATCGGGGTGAAGGACGTCTTCGACACGGCCGAACTGCCAACCGCCTACGGCTCACCGATCTATCAGGGCCACCGTCCGCGATCGGACGCGGCGCTCGTCAGCCTGCTGCGCGCCGCCGGCGCGGTGATCGTCGGCAAGACCAAGACCAGCGAGTTCGCGTGGAGGCATCCGAGCGACACGCGCAACCCGCTCGATCCACAGCGCACCCCGGGCGGCTCCTCGAGCGGCTCGGCGGCGGCGGTCGCGGCGCGGCTCGTACCGCTCGCGACGGGCACGCAGACGGCGGGATCGGTCGTGCGGCCCGCCTCCTACTGCGGCGTGCTCGGCTTCAAGCCGACGTTCGGCGTGCTGCCGCTCGCGGGGGTGCTGCCGACGTCGGCCTCGCTCGACACGGCCGGGCTCTTCGCGCGAAGCATCGACGATCTCGAGCTGGCGCTCACGGCGGTCGCCGCGGCGCCGGCGGGCATGGCCGCGGCGCGGGCGAGCCGCTCGCTCGAAGGCGCCGGGGCGCCGCACCCGGGCGACCCACCGGTCGCCCCGCGGATCGGGTTCGCCAGGTTGGCCTGGGAGCAGCTCGAGGCGGCGGCGCGCAACGCGATCGAGGACTACCTCGGCGCCGCCGCGAGCGCCGGCGCGGTGATCGAGGAGACCACCCTGCCGGTCGCATTCGAGCAGCTCGCGGACGCGCAGGCGACGATCCAGGCGGCCGAGACCGCCTGGGCGCTCGGCCGCGAGGCCGACTGGCACGGCGAGCGCGTGAGCGAGGAGCTGCGCGCCTACATCGCGGAAGGCCGCGCCGTCACGCGCGAGGAGTATCTGGCCGCGCGACGGCTGGCCGACGAGCAGCGCTGGCGCTGGCAGGAGCGCCTGCGCGACTTCGATGCGGCGCTCGCGCCAAGCACGCTCGGCGTGCCGCCGCTGCTCGAGCTGGGCAGCACCGGCGACTCGTTGCTGTGCCGCCCGTTCACGCTGCTCGGCGGGCCGGCGCTCGCGCTGCCGGGGGCGTGGACGCCGGCGGGACTGCCGATCGGCATGCAACTGGTGGGGGCGGCGCACGACGACCGGGCGCTGCTGGGCGTGGCGCGCTGGCTGCTCGCCCACGTTGGCGAGCGGCGCCCGGCGACGTGATGCGAGTACAGTCGGCTGATGACCGAATACGGTAATCCTGAGCAGGATGTCGCCGCCGAGGAGCGCCACCGCGAGGAGCGCCGGGCGGTCGAGGAGGCTGGCGGCGGCGAGTCGGAGGGCTTCGAGCTCGCCGAGCACGACCTGATCGAGCACGCCTCACATGGCGACGAGCACACCCCGGCGAAGATCATCCGCGACGCCGAGGGAGACGAGGAGGCCACCGACTCCGTCTACGGCGAGGCCGACCAGGAGACGCTCACCGACTGACCAGCGTCCCGGCGAGCCAGCGATGCGCCGCGATGACGTGAGCCGAGTCGATCTGGTGGCCGAGATCGGACTCGTGGTAGGAGACCTCGAGACCGCCGGCGCTGAGCAGATCGCGAGCACTGCGCCCGAACCCCACCGCGATCACGGGGTCACGGCGGCCGTGGGCGATGAAGGTGCGAAGCCCCGCGCGCGTCGCAAGGTCGGGCTGCCAGTTCTCGACCGCCGGGAGGAAGCCTGAGAAGGCGAGGATCCCCGCCGGGACCGGCCGCCCGTGCCCAAGGCCCGTCGCGTAGCTCATCACCGATCCCATCGAGAAGCCGCCGAGAACGGTGCGCGCGGGCTCGATCGACGTGCGCTCCCACAGCTCGTCGTGGAAGGCGGCGAGCGCGTCGCAGGCGGCGCGGAAGCTGTCAGGGTCGGGGTGCCCGACTTCCGGCACGAGGTACCAGTGGCGGCCGGGAAAACCGGGGAGCAGCAGCGGCGCAGCGGGGCTGACAACGTGCAGCCGCCGGCGGGGGTCGAGCGCGTCGCCGAGCGGCAGCAGATCGAGCTCATCGGCGCCGCGTCCGTGGTGGAGCACGAGCAGGCCGTCGGCCTCACCGTCGGCGGGCCGCTCGCGGAAACCCAGTTGCGTCACTGCGCCCGGCGCTCGGTTTGCGAGGGCATACGCCGCCAAGGTAGCGGATCGGGCCACGCGCCCGCACGCGGCCGCCGGGCGGGCGATTACCCCGCCGGGCGGTGACCGCCCGCGGCCCAGTCAGCGGTCCGGCCCGGTGACGGGCCCATGGAGGTTTCTGGACGGGTGATCTAGACGTTCGGGTCGTAATAGTCGCGTTGCGCGAGGTTTTGCCGATGTGTCCCCTGCGCGCGCCCAGTAAGAGATGCGCGCGAGGGCCCTACGTGGCGTCAGAGAGGCGCCGCACGAACTCCCGTGAAGGGAACAGCAATGATGCGAAAGGTATTTGCCATCGGAGTCGTGGCTCTCACGTGCGCGCTCCCCGCGTCCGCGAGTGCGGCAGCGCATCCGCGGCTGAAGACCCACAGGCTCGTGAGCCACGTGCTAAAGGAGCATCCGAGGCTCAAGTAACACGCAGGCCGGCGCGACCGCGGTCCCGCCGGTGACTGGAGCGAGCAGCAGCTCGCTGGTGGCGCGAGGCGGCCCGGCCAGACGACCGGGCCGTCCGTGCGCACCGACCGCCGTAGCGGACGCCCGCGCGATGCTGCGATCATGGACCTGTGCCGGTCGCAGAAGAGCTAACCGTCAGGGAATATGAGAAGGAGCTCCTGCGCCTGCAGACCGAGCTCGTGTACATGCAGGAGTGGATCGTGTCGAGCGGCAAGCGGCTCGTCGTGCTGTTCGAGGGTCGCGACACCGCGGGCAAGGACGGGGCGATCAAGCGGATCATCGCCTATCTGAACCCGCGCACCTGCCGCGTCGCCGCTGTCCCCACGCCCTCCGAGCGCGAGCGCACGCAGTGGTATTTCCAGCGCTATGTCGCACACCTGCCGGCGGCCGGGGAGATCGTCCTGTTCGACCGCAGCTGGTACAACCGCGCCGGCGTCGAGCGGGTGATGGGGTTCTGCAGCGACGCCGAGTACGAGGAGTTCCTGCGCTTCTGCCCCGCCTTCGAGCAGTCTTTGCGCAACGACGGCATGATGCTCGTGAAGTACTGGCTTTCGGTGAGTGACGAGGAGCAGGAGCGCCGCTTCAAGAAGCGCCTCTCAGATCCCCGCAAGCGCTGGAAGTTCAGCACGATCGACCTGCAGGGCCGGGCGCGCTGGGTGGATTACGCCGAGGCCAAGGACCGGATGTTTGAGCGCACCGACACGGACGCGAGCCCGTGGCATGTGGTCGAGGCCGATGACAAGCGCTCGGCGCGGCTGAACCTGATCAGCCACCTGCTGACGCTCGTGCCCTATGAGCACCTGGATACGCACGAGAAGGTGAAGCTGCCGCCGCGCCAGCGGCGGGAGTATGTGCGCCCGCCGAAGTCGACGCAGCGGGAGGTTCCGGCGCGCTACATCGTGCGCGGCTCGCGCTGAGGGTGGCGACAGCGGCGTCGCTCACGTGCCGGGTTGGGTCCCCGACGCGGCGCTGCTCAGAAGACAGGCGTCTCGCGGTAGTCGCCCCAGACCGTCTGGAGCGCCTGCACGATCTCGCCCTCGGAGGCGTGTGCGCGTGCGGCCGCCAGCAGACCCGGCATCAGGTTCGCGCGCTCCTTCGCCGCACCCTGCTTGAGCGCGCCCAGAGCGGTCTCGACCGCCTGGCCGTCGCGACGCGCGCGCACGCCCTGCAGACGATCGATCTGCTTGCGCTCGAGCGCCGGGTCGATGCGCAGCAGCGGCGTGTCGTCGAGGTCGCCCTCGGTGTGGCTGTTGACACCCACGACGAGCCGGCGTCCCGAGTCGATCTCCTGCTGCAGCTGGTAGGAGGCGTCGGCGATCTCCCGCTGGGGATAGTTGCGCTTGACGGCCGCGACCATCCCGCCGAGCTCGTCGATCGTGGCGAAATAGGCGCGGGCTTTCGCTTCGATCTCGTCGGTGAGCGCCTCGACGAAGTAGCTGCCGCCGAGCGGGTCGATCGTGTTCGCGACACCCGTTTCGTGGGCAATGATCTGCTGCGTGCGCAGCGCGATCCGCACCGCGTTCTCGGTCGGCAGCGCGAGCGCCTCGTCGTAACTGTTGGTGTGTAGCGACTGCGTACCGCCGAGCACACCGGCGAGCGCCTCGATCGCGGTGCGGGTGATGTTGTTGAGCGGCTGCTGGGCGGTCAGGCTGACACCGGCGGTCTGGGTGTGGAAACGCATCAGCCACGACTTGGGGTCCTTCGCGCCGTAGGTGTCCCGCAACTCCTGGGCCCAGATGCGCCGCGCGGCGCGGTACTTCGCGATCTCCTCGAAGAAGTCGATCTGGGCGTTGAAGAAAAAGCTCAGGCGCGGAGCGAAGTCGTCGACATCGAGGCCACGCTCGATTGCCTGCTCGACGTAGGTCAAGCCGTCCTTGAGCGTGAACGCGAGCTCCTGCGCCGCCGTCGAACCCGCCTCACGGATGTGGTACCCGCTGATCGACACCGGGTGCCAGCGCGGCATCGCGGTGGAGGACCACTCGATCAT
>JBEKSK010000252.1:0-4551 GCA_049517155.1 Solirubrobacteraceae bacterium | reverse complement strand
CTGATCGGGGCGCTCGGGCGCGAGAACGTGTACTTCGAGGTTCAGAAGAACGGTCTCGCGTTGCAGGAGCGCTGCAACGAGGAGATCGTGCGCCTCGCCGGCGAGATGGGCGGCTCGCTGGTCGGGACCGGCGACGTCCACTACCTGCGGCGCGAGGACTACCAGCACCACGCGGCGCTGCTGTGCGTGCAGACCAAGAGCACGCTGGCCGAGCCGAAGATCCGCTTCGAGACCAACGAGTTCTACCTCAAGGACTCCGCCGAGATGGCGCAGGCGTTCGCGCAGTGGCCGCAGGCGATCGCCTCGACGATCGAGATCGCCGAACGCTGCAACGTCGAGCTCGAACTGGACCGCCAGCTGATCCCCGCCTATCCGGTGCCGGAGGGCGAGAGCCCGCGCAGCTACCTGCGCGGGCTGGTCGAGCAGGGCCTGCGCGAGCGCTACGGCGATCCGCCGCCGGCAGCGACGCTCGAGCGCATGGAGACCGAACTCGAGGTGATCGACCGGATGGGCTTCAACGCCTACTTCCTGATCGTCTGGGACTTCGTCGACTTCGCCAAGCGCAGCGGCATCGCCGTCGGTCCCGGCCGCGGCTCGGCGGCCGGCTCGATCGTCGCCTACAGCCTGCGCATCACCGACGTCGATCCGATCGCCTACGACCTGCTGTTCGAGCGCTTCCTGAACCCCGAGCGCGTCTCGATGCCGGACATCGACATCGACTTCTCCGTGCGCGGGCGCGAGCGCGTGCTGCGCTACGTGGTCGAGAAGTACGGCCGCGAATCGGTCGCGCAGATCGTGACCTTCGGCAAGATGGCGCCGCGCCAGGCGACGCGCGACGCCGCGCGCGTCCTCGGCCACGACTACGGGGTCGGCGACCGGCTCGCGAAGCTGATCCCAGATCCCCAGCAGGGGCGGGCGCCGTCGTTTGAGGAATGCCTCGCCGAGGGCGAGTTGCTGCGGGCGGCCTACGACGAGGATCCCGTGGCGCGCACGATCATCGAGACCGCGCGCGGCCTGGAGGGAGTCGTGCGCAACTCCTCGATTCACGCCGCCGCCGTCGTGATCGCCGATCGGCCGCTGACCGACATCGTCCCGCTGCAACTCGCCGACGCGGGCCTCGACGAGAACGGCGAGCGGCAGTTCCGCACCGTGACACAGTTCTCGATGAAGCCGATTGAGGAGATCGGCCTGCTGAAGATGGATTTCCTGGGGCTGCGCAACCTCGATGTGATCGAGGACGCGCTCGACATCATCGAACGCTCAAGTGGCGCCCGGCCCGACATGGCGACACTGGCGCTCGATGACCCGGCGACCTACGCGATGCTCGCCGCCGGCGACAGCGTCGGCGTCTTCCAGTTCGAGTCCGAGGGCATGCGCGAAGCGCTGAAGAAGGTCCGGCCCGACCGCTTCGACGACCTCGTCGCGCTGAACGCGCTCTACCGGCCGGGTGCGATGGACCAGATCCCGACGTACGCGCGCGGCAAGCACCATCCGGAACTGATCAGCTATCCCGACGAACGGCTGCGCCCGATCCTCGCCGCGACGATGGGCGTCATCCTCTACCAGGAGCAGGCGATGCGGATCGCCAAGGAGATCGCGGGCTTCTCCGGCGCCAAGGCGGACGACCTGCGTAAGGCGATCGGCAAGAAGAACCGCGAGGCGATGGCAAAGCTCAAGCCCGAGTTCGTCGCGGGTGCACGCGCCAGCGGCACCTCGGACGCCGTCATCGATTTCATCTGGTCGACGAACGAGAAGTCGGCGGACTATTCGTTCAACCGCAGCCACGCCGCCTGCTACGGCCTGATCGCCTACCGCACGGCCTGGCTGAAGGCGAACCACCCGGCCGAGTACATGGCGGCGCTGATCTCCTCGGTGATGTCGACGAAGGATCGCGTGCCGTTCTTCGTGGCCCGCTGCGAGGAGATGGGAATCGAGATCCTGCCGCCCGACGTCAACCTGTCAGATCACGAGTTCACAGTGGTGGAACGGCGGATCCGCTTTGGCCTGGACGCCGTGAAGGGCGTCGGCTACCAGGCCGTCGAGGCGATCAAGCGCGCGCGCGAGGAGGGCGGAGCGTTCAGCTCGCTGTGGGACTTCTGCGAACGCGTCGACGGCCGCGCGGTCAACAAGAAGGCGATCGAGGCATTGATCAAATGCGGTGCCCTCGGGTCGACCGGCGCGACTCGCCGTGGCATGCTCGAGGTGCTCGAACAGGCGCAGGGCGCGGGCCAGAAGTCCCAGCAGGACCTGCTGATCGGTCAGGGCTCGATCTTCGACCTCGGGGACGTGAGCGCCCCCGTCAACGGGCACGCAGCCGTCCGTCCGCCGATTTCGACGATCGAGTTCGACCAGCGCGAGTTGCTCGCCGTGGAGAAGGAGGCGATCGGCCTGTTCATATCCGCGCACCCGCTGAAGGCCGTGCGCGAGGCGCTCTCGCTGGCCATCGACTGCCCGCTCTCCGCCGTGTCGCAGCGTCCCGATAAGGACAGCGTGACGATTGGCGGCATCGTCACGCAGGCCCGCAAGATCCGCACCCGGGCCGGCGCCGACATGATGTTCGCGACACTCGACGACCTCGAAGCGCAGGTCGAGATCATCCTGTTCGGATCGGCCCTGGAGAAGCTCGAAGGGTCACTCGCCGTCGACTCGATCGTGCTCGTGCGCGGGCGCGTCGACCAGAAGGAGGAGGGCCGGACATCCGTGGTCGCGCAGTCGGTCGAGGCGTTTCGCCCCGACGCCGAGGAGCTGGCCCGTGCTCACGCCGCGGTACTCGAGGCGGCGGCGGCGAAACCGCTGCACATCCGCATCGGCGACGATTGCCGGTTCGCCGCGGTGCTCGAGGACCTCAAGGGCGTCCTCGGAACCTTCCCGGGGCGCTCGGAGGTCGTGATCGAGCTCTCCGACGAGCGTCGTGTGCGCCTCGGCAGCGAGTTTCGCGTCGAGCCGAGCCCCGGCCTGCGCGCCGAGCTCGAGCATCTGCTCGGCGGCCCGGTGCGGCTCGTGGCCTGAGGCCGCGGCCGGCGCTCGCCGGTCGAGCATCACCGGCGTACTCCCGAGGGCGCCGACGGAGAGCGCCGCTGGGCATGGTGGGCCGTGCCTTCGAGGCGCGCAACGGCGCGGGGCCGGAACCGGCCCCGCGCCCAGGCGCCTGCTCGAGGTGGCTCAGCTGTTGGTGCTCGTCTGTACGGCCGTGAGCTCAGACGCCGACGCCGCGTTGGAGAACCCGGCGGCCTGCTGTGCTTGCAACGGCAAGTTCAGCTTGCACTGCAGACTCACCGTCGTCGTCGCAGTCAGGCTCACCGCGGCCTCGACCGGGATCGCGGATGTCTCGAAGAAGATGTTCACGATGAATGACCCCTCCTCGATGGCGTCTGCCGTCTGGTCCGCGGCGACATCGGTCGTGCCGGCGAAGAGATCGCACTCGTCCTCGACGAGTGGGTCGGCCGGTTCTGCCGTGCTGCCCGCGTTCAGCTGGGCGTGTGAGGTGACGATGTAGTTCCCGGCCGGCAGCGACTTGCTGACGACCGTCACGAAGTTGCCGGTGTTCGCGGCGATCGGGATCGCGATGTTGTTGCCGCCGGTCGCCGAATACCCGGCGACCGCGCCGTTCGTCCCGTTGGTGCCGTTGGTGCCGTTGGTGCCGTTGGCCCCGTTCGTCCCATTCTTGCCGTTGGCCCCGTGCAGCTTCTTCAGCACGCTCGGCTTGATCTGGCTGGTCGAGGTGATCAGGTAGTGGTGTGCCGCCCAGGCTGTCCCGCCGCCGATCGCGAGGACCAGGGCGAGGGTCGAGACGACGTTGGCATAGCCGAGTCGGCGTCGCCTGCCCTTGTGGTTCTCGCGGTTACCCCTCCGGTGCAGCTGGCGCATGTGTTCTCCTCAATCTCGAGTTGACGGCGAGGCGACGCCAAGGTCGCTCGCGGGTTTTGTGCACGTCACGGTACTTCTGCGCCAAGCGCCCGCAACCCTCCAAAGGTCGATTTCTCGAACCCCTAGAACATCCGGCCAGCTCAGCGTTCGAGCAGTCCGACCACCAGCGCGACCTCGGCGGCGGTCGGTCCGCTGCGGTCGGGCCCGGGTGTCTCGAGCACGCAGGCCAGTTCGGCGAAGCGCGGCTCGTTGACAAACGCCCGTGCGCCCTCGAGGCCTAGTTCGCCTTCGCCGATGTTCGCGTGGCGGTCGCGGTTTGACCGTAGCGGCGTCTGGGAGTCGTTGAGGTGCAGCGAGCCGACCCGCCTGGCGCCGGCCGCTTGCTCGCATTCGTCAAGCACGGTCGCCAGCGCAGCCGGCGTGCGGATCTCATAGCCCGAGGCCAGCAGGTGGCAGGAGTCGAGACAGAGGCCGAGACGGGGCCCGCCGCCGCCGGCTTCGAGCAGCGCCGCCAGCTCGGCGAAGGACCGCCCGAGCGTGCCGCCGGCGCCGGCGGTGTTCTCCAGGTGCAGCGGGCAGTGCTCGGAGTCGGCGAGCGCGGCGGCGAACAGCGCTCCGGCGCTCTCGATCGCCGGGACAACGGGGCCTGCCTTCGCTGAGCCAGGATGCACGTCGACGGCGGTC
>JBEKSK010000251.1:0-4552 GCA_049517155.1 Solirubrobacteraceae bacterium | reverse complement strand
ATCCTCGCGGGCCTCGGGCTGCGCACCAAGGATGAGCTGATCGGCCGCGCCGACCTGCTCGACAGCTCGAAGGTGATCGGTCACTGGAAGGCGCACGGCATCGACCTCTCGGGCCTGCTGGCGGTGCCGACGCTGGCCCCGGGTGCGCCACGCCGGCGCATCCGCGATCAGGAGCCGGTGCTCTGCGACGCGCTGGACTGGAACCTGATCGAGCATTCCAAGGAGGCGCTCGAAGCAGGCGGGCGCGTCGAGCTGGCGCGGCCCCTGCTCAATACCAATCGCTGTGTCGGCGGTCTGCTGTCGGGCGAGATAGCGCGCCGCCACGGCGCCGCGGGCTTGCCGGAGGACTCGATCAACATCCAGTTCGCCGGCGCGGCGGGTCAGAGCTTCGGCGCCTGGCTGGCGCCCGGCGTGACGTTCACTCTCGACGGTGTCGCCAACGACTACACCGGCAAGGGCCTCTCGGGCGGGGTTCTCGTCGTGCGCCCGCCGCTTGATGCCGCCTACCTGGCCGAGGACAACGTGATCATCGGCAACACCGTGCTCTACGGCGCCACGAGCGGCCGAGCCTTCTTCCGCGGCCTCTCCGGCGAGCGCTTCGCGGTGCGCAACTCCGGCGCCTGCGCGGTCGTCGAGGGCGTCGGCGATCACGGCTGCGAGTACATGACCGGCGGGCGCGTCGTGGTGCTCGGGCCGACCGGGCGCAACTTCGCCGCGGGCATGAGCGGCGGCGTCGCCTACGTTTACGACGAGTTCGGGGAGTTCGCGGAGCGCCGCTGCAACCGCTCAAGCGTGTCGTTTGAGCAGATCGGCGAGGCCGACGCGGACGAGCTGCGGGAATTGGTCTGCGAGCACGCCCGGCGAACCGGATCGACGCTCGCCGAGCGGCTGCTGGGCGACTGGGACGCCACCCTCGAGCGCTTCGTGAAGGTGATGCCAGACGATTTCCGCCGCGTGCTCGATGAGCAGGCAGCACTCGCCGGCGAGCTGGCGCAGGCGCGCTGATGGCCCGCGCGTGGTTTGACGCGAGGCGTCCTCGCGCCCGACTGGTTACTCTCGGCGTGCTGGGCTGATGGGCGAGCTGCGGGGGTTTGTAAGGGTCGGCCGCTCGCCGATCCCGGAGCGCGACGCGCTGGAGCGGATCGGCGACTACCGCGAGTTCACGCGCACCCGGCCGGTCGCCGAGCTGCGCGACCAGGGGGCGCGCTGCATGGACTGCGGCGTGCCTTTCTGCCACAGCGGCTGCCCGCTGGGCAACCTGATCCCCGACTGGAACGACCTCGTCTTCCAAGATCGCTGGCACGACGCGATCCGCCAGTTGCACTACACCAACAACTTCCCGGAGTTCACCGGGCGGTTGTGCCCGGCGCCCTGCGAGGCGGCGTGCGTGCTCGAGATCAACGAGGGCAACGCCGTGACGATCAAGCAGATCGAGAACGCGATCATCGACCGCGCGTTCGACGAGGGCTGGGTCGTGCCCGTCCCGCCGGACCGCGAGAGCGGCCGCCGCGTGGCGGTCGTCGGCTCAGGGCCGGCAGGGATGGCTGCCGCCCAGCAGCTGCGCCGCGCCGGCCACGGCGTCGTCCTGTTCGAGCGCGACGAGGCGGCGGGCGGCTTGGTTCGCTTCGGCGTGCCCGACTTCAAGATCGAGAAGTGGGTCGTGGAGCGGCGCGTCGCGCAGCTGGTGGCCGAGGGCGTCGAGCTGCGGCTCGGCACCGACGTCGGCACCGACGTCGGTGCGCAGGAGCTGCGCGCGGAGTTCGACGCGATCGTGCTCGCGATCGGCTCGCGCGTCCCCCGCGACCTGGAGGTGGCCGGGCGCGAGCTGCCGGGCACGCATTTCGCGATGGAGTACCTGTATGCGCGCAACCGCTGGGCGGCCGCCGAGTTCGGGCCGCCACCGGCCGTGCCGGCGCCGGCTGCGGGCACGATCAGCGCGGCGGGCAAGGACGTCGTCGTGATCGGCGGCGGCGACACCGGCGCCGACTGCGTCGGCCAGGCGACACGCGAGGGCGCGCGCTCGGTGGTCCAGCTCGAGCTGGTGCCGGAGCCGCCGCCCACGCGCCCCGACGATCGCACGCCATGGCCGCGCTGGCCGAACAAGATGCGCCTCTCCTACGCGATGAAGGAGGCGCAGGCGGCGGGGCGCGGCGAGCTTGACTTCTCGATCGTGACGACGCGGATCAGTGGTGACGGTCGCGTCCAGTCGCTGCACGTCGCGCAGGCCCAGGCGGCGCCGCCGTTTGCGCCGGTCGCGGGAACCGAGCACGAGCTGGCGGCCGACCTCGTGCTGCTGGCGATGGGCTTCGTGCACCCCGAGCACGGCGGCATCGTGGAGGCGCTCGGAGCGGCGCTCGACGCGCGCGGCAACGTGGACGCGCCCCAGTACGCCACCTCCGCCGACGGGGTGTTCGTGGCCGGCGATGCTCGGCGCGGCCAGTCGCTGATCGTGTGGGCGATCAACGAGGGCCGCAAATGCGCCGAGCAGGTCGAGCGCCACCTCGCGAGCCTGCCGGCGCCGGCTCGCTGACCAGTCCCGCCGCGGCGGCGATCACGTCCACTGCGCGCCCTACTCTGCATGGTGTCGTAGCCCGCCACGACAGGAGTCAGGAGTTTGCCGCTCTGCTTCATCGAACCGCATGACGCGATCCGCGTGATCGCCGAGTCGATGGGCCGCGAGGCGCGGCGCCAGCTCGTCGGCGAGGTCATGCACGCGTGGGTGGACGAGATTCCCGAGCCCGAGCTGGCGATCCACTACGAGCGTGCGGTCGCCGATCTGGACGCCGAGGACCTCTCGATGCTCGCTGCCTGGCACGCTTCGCTCGAGACGGTCGGGCAGCCGATCGCCAACACCGACTTCCTGCTCTCGATCTACCCTTCGCTCGGCGAGTACCGCCGCGAGGCGCTGAAGGTCGCCGCCGGCCTCGGCGGCGAGGATGCCTTCGACGCCGGCGTGACCGAGGAGCAGGCGCTGGCCAAGGTCCTGCCGCACCTTTCGCGCGAGCGCGCGACGGAGCTCGCCAACGAATGCATCGAGCTCTACCTGTGGGACCGCCTCGGCACGCCGAACTGACGGCGGGCGCCGCGGCGTCAGGCTAGCCGCCGCGGGCGATCGTGTAGCTGCCGAGACCGCGGCGACCGTCGTGGTGCCAGTCCACGAAGGTGACCTGCACGGGCGCCCCGTCGGGCCCGCCCAGTTCGCCGCCGGCCAGCGCTTCGCCGCCGATCCGAAGTGGCAGCTCGGATTCCTCGCTCTCCCACAGCTCAAGCCCCGCGTGGGTGAGCCGGCCGTCGGCGCCGTAGGTGCTCGACAGACGCGGCTTCTCGATCGCCACGAGATCGAGCGGCTCACCGCGCAGGAGGATCGCTTCGAGCTGCTCCTCGCCGTGGCCGCCGGCGCCGCGCGGGCGCGACGCGTGCAGCGCGAGCGCCAGATGCGCGTCAAAGAGGACCGTGAGCGAGCGCTCGAGTGCAAGCCCGCCGGCTTCGCGTTCGCGGCGGAGGAGCGCCAGTCCCTCGACGCGGTGGCGGCCGGCGCTGCCGGCGGCCACGTAGGCCGCGACGGGCGCATCGGCCGCTTCGGCGGTCGCCGCGATCGGTGTGAGGGTCAGCGCGAGAGCGTCGCCGGCCGCCACGCCCCACGCCTCGCCGTCGCGCTGCAGCTGCGGGGGCGGCGCGGCCGACAGCTCGTCCCCGACCTTCAGCAGCGTGCCCACGCCTGCGATCGCGACGCCCTGGATCCCGCGGTCGGCGTCGGCGAAGCTGATCGTCACCCGCTCGCTCACAGTCGCCACAGGCTACGCGACGGCCCGCCGTCTACACTTCGTCCATGGTCACCGTTGACGAGGTGCGCGAAGCACTCACGAACGTGATCGACCCCGAGCTCGGGCTCGATTTCGTCGAGCTCGGCCTGATCTATGAGATCGAGGTCAGCGAGGGCAACGTTCACGTGACGTTCACGCTCACTGCTCCGGGCTGCCCGATCGGCCCTGAGGTGCAGGAGCAGATCGAGGAGTTCGTCTCCGAGCTCGACGGCGTCGAGTCGGTCGGCTCGACGATGGTGTTCACGCCGCCGTGGACGCCGGAGCGCATGAGCGAAGACGCGAAGTTCGCGCTCGGGTACTGATGTCCGAGGATCAGGACTGGCGCCTGCGGGCCGACCTCGCGGATCCCGCCGGGCTGCACGGGCGCCTGCGCGACGCGAAGCACTTCGAAGCGGAGCTCGAGCCGCTGATCGGCCACGACGTGGTGCTCAGCTACGACGCGAGCACGCTGTTCGCCTACGCCAACACCCGCGAGGCGATCGAGGAGGCACGGCGGGCGATCGAGCACCAGCTGTCAAGCGACAGCCTCCGCGCGACGCTGCGGATCGACCACTGGGACGACGGTTTGGGCGACGTCGGCGACTGGGACCAGGTCGACCCTCCGCTCGACGCTGCCGGCCGCGAGCGAGAGGCGGCGGAGCGCGAGGAGCACCGCGCCCACGAGGCCGGCGAAGCGGTCGTCGAGACGCGCACGGTCGCGATCACCTCCGGGCGGATGGTGCGCACCT
>JBEKSK010000250.1:0-4613 GCA_049517155.1 Solirubrobacteraceae bacterium | reverse complement strand
CAGCGAGCTGTCGCACGGCGGCGGCGCGGTGTAGCCACTGGAACCGGTCGAGCCGGTACGCCCGCCCCAGCCGTGGTCGCCGCTCGAGCCGGTCGAGCCGGTGGATCCGGTCGATCCGTACCCGCCGCGGTGGCGGCCGTCGTTGTAGCGTCCGCCGCGCCCGAAGCCATGCCCAAAGCCGCGGCCGCCGCTCCAGTCCTGACCGATGCAGACGAAGCGTGTGCCCTCGGTCACCGAGCCGGTCAGCGAGTCGCCGTCGGCGAGCGCGAGCACCAGGGTGCCGCCCGCGTAGGAGGTCACGCTGTTTGAGCCGCTCGAGCCGCTCGAGCCGGTCGCGCCGTGACGGACCAGGGAGTGGCTGCGGCCATGGTGGCTCACACTTGCGGACTGGCCGTGGGTCGCGAGCGCCGCTGCCGGCACTGCCAGAGCGATGATGACGACGCCGAGCGCCGCAGGAATCGATCTCTTCATGTGTTCCCCCTCGGGCTTGAGTCGCCCGTAGAACATGGATTGGGCAATTGGATGTTTGATCGGCCGCGCAGGGGCAGGCCGCGAGCAGATGCTCCGAAGTTCAACGAACGGGTGGCTGAGGGCGGTGCGGGCGGACGAACGTCGCAGCGCCTGGCCGCCTGCGCGGGCGTGGCGGACCGCGCCCCGGTGTCAGCCGGCGCGCTCAGCGCGGAGCTGCGAGCGTGGCGGACGTCGCGAGCACCGCTCCGGCGCCGTCAAGCGCCTGCACCGCGACGAACCGCGCGTCGGCGGGCGCGTGCAGAACCGTTTGGAAGCCCGCGCTCGCCGCGTCGCCACTCGGCGCGAGGCTCCGGCTGGTTGTCCCGCTCTGAACTCGCCAGCGGGCGACTGCGGTGGCTCCGTTCCAGCTCACGTATACGCGCAGCGTTCCCCCGGGCCCGCGTGTCAGCGCGACCGACGGGCGCGTCGCCGGACGCGCGCTCCAGGCAAAGCGAAGCGAGCGGTAGCTCTCCGAGCCGGCCGGGGTGCTCGCCTCCAACAGCAGGTCTCCCCCGGCGCTCAGCTGCGAGGACTGGTTGACGCCGCCCCAGCCGATCCACCAGTTGCCGCCGGGCAGGCGCTGCAGATCGCCCTGGGTCTCGGTGTAGATCGGCCAGTCCGGAATCGTGATCGTGGCGAGCAGGCTCGCGGTGTTGGTCTGGCGGTCGATCCGCACGACCTCGCCGCGGGAGTGGCGCAGGCTGGTCGGCGCCCCGGCGTTGTCGAACACGCTGTAGGTGTCCGGGCCGAGCGGCTCCGCGTCGTGCTGCCAGGCCGTCGCCGCGCCCGGGCCCATCGTGAAGGTCGGCTCGCGGCCGCCGGAGCGCCACTCGATCGTGCCGGTCGCGGAGTCGAGGTCGTAGACGGTCCAGGTGGAGCGGGCGGAGATCAGCAGGCTGCCGTCGCCCTCCAGCGCGATCGAGTTCAGGTGGAACCAGTCGTAGGGCGAGACGACGCTCGCGGCGGCGGCCGGCATGTAGGAGTCGCTCAGCGGGACGTGCTCGAGTGAGTCCCACTCGTACATCACAAGGCCGGTCCTGATGTCGATCTCCTGGTAGACCGAGTCAAAGACCGCGGCGACGGCGGCGCCGCCGACGCCTGCGAGGTCGCAGTACAGCGGCTTCCAGGCGGTGATCAGCGCCGTCCCGCTCGGCGTGAGCGTCAGCTCGTGCAGGTCCTCGGAGAGACCGTCGCCGGCGTGGATGGTCGCGAGGCGGCGGTAGCTCGTCGAGTAGATCTCGCCGACGCCGACGCCAAACCCGTGATGGCTGATTGTGCCCTGCCACCAGGTCAGCACCGGCCGCCCTTGGTAGCGCTGAACGCGCACATTCGTGGCGGCGGTGTTGCCGCCGAGCGGTTTGAACCACACCAGCTGACCGTCGGGCGCGTAGATCGTCGGGCCCATCGAGCCGGGACCGGGGTAGGTGGCAAGGAAGATGTCGCCGTCGCGGCGGGCCGCGGCGGAGGTCTTGGTCACGGTGAGCACGGCCGGCGTGAGCGCCGGAGCGGAGCGGAAGTGCCAGACCGTCCCGGGCGCCCCGGCCGGCGCGGCCAGGGTCGGCGCCGGCGCAACCGGATCCGGGTCGCCGATCGTGAAGCTGTATGAGAAGGGCTGGCTGGCGGCGTCTGACGTCCAGACGCCGCTGACACTGACGGTCTCCCCGACCGCGAACGGCGCCTGCGGCAGGAAGCTCGCCCCGTCCCCCTGCGAGTAGGCCTCGAGGCGTCCGGCGTGCACGCCGCTGACGCTGCCGCTGACGAGCAGCGCCGAGAGCTGCGCGGCCGGCGCGCCGAGGAAGCTCAGCTGCGTCTGCGGCATCGCGTCAAGCGCGCCCGGAGCAGGCGTGACCTCGAGCGGCGTCCCCGGCAGCTGATCGGAGGCGTCGAGGGTCGCCGGGGCGCACGCCGGCGAGGCGACCGAGTCGGCGCCCACGGCGCTCACGCCGCCAGCCGCCGCCAGAGCGAGCGCGCAAACGCACGCGAGCAGCGCAATTCCGCGCAGCGGGCGGCGCATCGAAGCGCTCAGGAGCTGACGGCCGGGGCGAGGATCGCGCCACGATAGCGCCGGCACGCGCCCGGCCGCCGCCGGCCGCTCCTACGCCCTGGCGCTCGTCGCCGGGTCAAGCCGCGTCATCACGACGTGGGCCGACAGCTCGGCCGGGCCGCCGCGGTAGACGCCCTTGATCGGCGGCACGTCGTCGTAGAGGCGGCCGTGACCGATCTTCACGTACTGCTCGCCGGCGCGCGAGCGGTTGGTCGGATCGAAGCCGACCCAGACCGGCTCGCCGCGGTCGCCACCGTCGGGCAGCAGGGCCTCGAGCCAGGCGTGGGTCTCGACCTCGACCGAGTCGGAGCCACCGTCGGCGGGCGCCGCGAAGAGATAGCCGGAGACGTAGCGGGCGGCGATCCCGTGGCGGCGCAGCAGGATCAGCGCGAGATGGACGAAGTCCTGGCAGACGCCGCCGCCCGCCGCCAGCAGGTCGGCGACGGTCGAGCCGACGTAGGTGATGCCCGTGTTGTATTCGAAGCGGTCGGGGATCAGCTCGCAGAGCCCCTCGACGGCCTCCAGCGGGCTCGCGAGCTCGCTCGCCGCGAACAGCTCATCGAGCGCCCCGTTCGGCGGCTCGACGATGCTCGCCAGCACGAACTCCCCCGCCGCCTCCTGGTAGGCCGGTGCCGCCAGCGCCTCCCAGGCGGGCGCCGGCGGTTCGGCCGGCTCCGAGGTAACGACCCGCGCGCGCACGTCGATCGTCAGTGAACTGTGCGGTCGCGAGATGCCGAACTCGATCACCTCGGTGCCGAAATAGTCGGCGTGGCGGCCCAGCCGCGACTCCGGATCGGTGCGCACGTGAAACTCGTCGCAGCGCTGCGTCGCCGTCGTCGCCGGGCGCACGCGGAGCGCGTTGAGGTTGTCGGTGACCGGCTCGCCGTAGTCGTACTCGGTCGTGTAATGGATCGCGAAGAGCATCGGCTCAGCTGACGTGGGTCGGCGACATGACCCCACCAAAGTATCGCTCGGTGATGTCGCCGTCCGCGAGGGCCAGCTCGCGCCCGACGATTTCGCAAACCTCGAGCAGGCCGCCGTCGTCGTTGCGCCCGACGCGCCCGCGGAAGTCGAGGTCCGCCAGCACACGCGAAAGGCGCAGCACCGGCTCGGACGCGCGGGGGTTGGCGTCGGCCAGTTCGAGCGAGGAGCGCACGGCGTCGATCGAGGCCGCGACCGAGTCGGGGTAGGTTCGCGTGTAGAGCAGGAAGTTCGCGACCGCGGTCGCGGTCGGCGCCGCCGCGCCCGCGCGGCGGAAGGCCTGCAGGCCCCCCACGGCCCCCAGCAGCGCGAGCGCCTGCCCGTCGCGCGGGGAGGAGGCGGGGCGCTCACCGGGCGCGGGCAGCGCGACGCGCAGCATCCGCAGCACCATGTCGGCGGACTCAAAGCGCCCGCCCGCGTCGAGGAAGGCATACGCGTCGTCGCGCAGCATCGTGCGCGAGGCGACGCCCCAGAAAAGGGCCGTGCGGCTCTTGACGTAGCTGACGAACGAGTAGGGGCCGCCGTAGCCGGTCACGCCGATCGACGCGTCGGCGAGACCGAGGTGGACGGCGTTGATCGCCTCCCACATCTCGGCGCTGATCACGTCGCGCACCGTGTGCGCTCCCTCGCGCGCGCGCTCGAGGCTGGCGACGACCGAGTTGGCGTTGGTCGCGTCGGTGCTGAGCAGCGCGACGGTCTCCGCGCGCGAGGGCCGCTCGGCGTCCTTCCTGCGCTTGGGGGGGCTCGCCGTCGAGCCCATGATCGCGAGCACCGCGTCCCAGGAGAGCGTCACGCCGGCCGGGTCGTCGGGACGCCCCTGGAGGTCGGCCTGGAAGACTCCGTCGATCATGCGCGCCGTCAACTCGGCTCGTGAGACGTTGCGCCCGAGCCAGAACAGCTCGTGAGCGATCCGCGAGAGCATCAGAAGGGCGGCAGCAGCTGTTGCTGCTGCTGCTGTGCCTGCCCGGTCCAGGACCGCAGGCGAAGCTTCGGCAGCGACGGCGGCGTGAAGGCCGCCGCGGCGACGGGCTCCTGCTCCGGCTCCTCGGAGTCCTGCAGCACCCAGGTGTCCTTTGAG
>JBEKSK010000249.1:0-4635 GCA_049517155.1 Solirubrobacteraceae bacterium | reverse complement strand
CGAAGGTCCTGCGACAGGACTCGAGCAGGCGCTGGGCCGCGGCCGGCTCGAATATCGCGAGATCGGACCGCTGAGCGTCGGCGCGACGCGGCGGCTTCTGTCAGAGCGGCTTGGCCTGAGCGTGTCCCGGCAGCTCCTTCGACGCATCGCCGAAATCACACTGGGCAACCCGCTGTTCGTGATAGAGCTCGGGCGCGCGCTGCTGGCGAGCGGGCTGCCGGAGCCGGGTGAGGACATCCCGCTCCCCGGCGGGATCGAAGAGATGCTGGGGACGCGCGTGGCGTCGCTCCCGTCTGGGGTGCGGCGGATCCTGGTGGCGGTCGCGTTGGGCGCCGACCTTCGCGTGGCCCAGCTCGTCGCGGTCGAAGGCGCCGCGGCGCTTGACGCCGCGGTCGAGTCCGGCGTGGTTGTAATCGCGGGGGATCGGGTGCGTGCCGCTCACCCGCTGCTGGCCGCGGCCGCAAAGACTGGCTCGCGCCCAGGCGAGCAGCGTGAACTACACCTCGCTCTGGCGGAGGTGGCCGGTGACGTGGAACTGCGGGCGATGCACCTTGCGCTGGCGGTGGCGCGCTTCGACGGCGATCTCGCCGTCACCGTCGCTGATGCGGCGACCGGCGCGTCGGCCCGCGGTGCGCGCCAGCAGGCCGTGGCGCTGGCTGAGCATGCTCTGCGTCTTACACCACCGAGCTCGCCGGTCCGTGCTGATCGCGTGCTCGCCCTCGGCCGATATCTCGAGGCTGCCGGCGAGATGGAGCGCCTGACTGAGCTGCTCTCGTCGGAGCTGGCGTCCCTGCCCGCGGGGGCGTCACGCGCGCGGGCGTGGCTGCTGCTGGCCGAGGGCACCGGCCCTAAGACGCTGAATGACATCGAGCACCACCGCGACCAGGCGCTGGCCGAGTGCGACGATGATCCGGGCCTGCGTGCCTTTGTGCTTGCGAAAAAATCGGCGACCGCGGTCGGCAGCGCCGTGGCGCAGCTCGCCGAGGCGGAAGCATGGGCACGCGACGGCCTCCGCGGGGCGCGACGCGGCGGACCGGACGTCGAACGCCTGGCTCTGTACGGCCTGGCGTGGCCGCTCGCCCTGACCGGAAGGGCGATCGACGATCTCTGCGACGCCTCGCGCACCGCGTCCGATGTCTCGGCCTACATTGCCGCTTCGCCCGAGCGCGTGGCCGGGCAACGCCTCGTCTGGCGCGGAGAGGTGAGCAGGGCGCGGGCGGCGTTGACGCGATTGCTGACGCTCGCCGACGAACGCGGCGAACGCGAGTCCTACGCCCTGCAGCGGCTGCACATGTGCGAGCTGCACCTGCGCGTTGGCGAGTGGGACGCGGTTGGCGGCCACCTCGACGAGTGGGAGCAGTCGTCCGACCGCGCGCTGATGTTCCGGCCGAAGTACGAGCGCTGCCGCGCGCTGCTCGCCGCCGGTCGAGGTGACGCCGACGAAGCGAAGCGCTGGGCGCACCACGCCATCGCGCTGGCTGAGACCACAGGCTCCCGCTGGGACGGGCTGGAGGGGCTTCGTGCGCTCGGCATCGCCGAGCTGCTGGCACACGCGCCCGCATCGGCGCTGGCCAGCCTCCGCGCCGTCTGGGAGCACACCGAGCGCGAAGGAGTGCTGGAGCCGGGTGTGTTCCCGGTCGCGCCGGACCTCGTCGAGGCGCTCGCGGAGCTCGGCGAGCTCGAACAGGCGAACGAGGTGACTGCGAGCCTTGCCGAGCGCTCCCGCGCGCAGGAGCACCCGTGGGGAAGCGCGACCGCAGAGCGCTGCGACGCTCTCGTGCGGCTGTCGCGAGGACGCTACGACGAGGCCGCCGCAACCGGGCTCGGTCATGCGGTGGCGGCCTACGAGGAGCTCGGCCTGCGCTTCGACGCCGCCCGGTCGCTTCTCAGCCTCGGCCGAGCGCAGCGCCGGTTCAAGCAGTGGGGCGCCGCCCGCCGCTCGCTCGAAGCCGCGCTGTCGCTGTTCGAGGAGATCGGCTCGCCCGGCTGGGCTGAGCAATCGCGCTCCGAGTTGGCGCGTGTCGGGGCTCGCCGACCGAGGCCGAGCGGCGATCTCACCGACGCCGAACGCCGGACGGCCGACCTGGCTGCCCACGGGCGCTCCAACGGCGAGATCGCGCGCGAGTTGTTCGTGAGCGTGCACACCGTTGAGGTGCACCTGTCCCGCGCTTACGCCAAGCTCGGCATCGGCTCGCGAGGCCAGCTCGCGAGCCGTCTGGCCGCCGAAGCCGGCCCTAAAGATTGAGGTTTTCCGCTATTGCGGCTCCGGCGGGCCGACCATACGGTGAGCCGGGATGCCGGAGTACCTGCTTGAGATGTACGTGGCACGTGACGATGCCCGTGCCGCCACGGACGGCGGCGAGCATGCCCGCGCTGCGGCCGAGGAGCTGACGCGGCGGGGGACTGCCGTCCAGTTCTGCCGCTCCATCTTCATCCCTGCCGAGGAGACGTGCTTCGTCCTGTTCGAGGCCGAGTCGGCTGACGCCGTGCGCGATGCCGCACGGCTTGCAGATCTGCCGTGCGAGCGCGTGAGCGCCGTGGCGGCCTTTCCGGGAGCTGTTCAAACCATGGAGGAGGGGCTGGCTCACCTCGTACCAGGCAAGCGTTCTGACTGGGCTGAGCGGTGCTCTGTGACGCCATCGTCCAGCAACCCCGAATCAACGCAGCGCCAATCAATCGGGCCATCTGGCCCGCAAAACCCCTCGTTAGGAGGCTAGATCATGAAAGCCATAGCGGCTGCGGCCGGCGTCGACGACCGGGTAGACGTCTTCTACCTCGACGACGCGGCCAGTATGCACTGGCTAAGTCCGGCGGCGGTCCCGGCGCTCGGCGGCGTCTTTACCTCGGCTCCCGTGGCTGTGAGTTCGTACGTCCAGCCGCCGCTGGTCCTCGAGCCCGAGCCACCCACGGTCATCGCCGGGCTCGGCGTCCAAGCCTCAGAAAAGGCGAGCCCAGCTCCCGTCGGCCAATCCCCAACCGGTTCGGCCAAGCCTGCGTCAAAGGCGGCGCGGATCATCCGCCCTCCGGACGGCGAGGTCGTCCGCGTGCAGCAACTCGACGTCTTCGGCCTGGGGCTCGACTACGCCATGTATCACAAGCGCCTGTTCAACGACGACGCGAACAACACGAGCCCTTGGCCGAGCTTGGGTGGCGTCTTCACGAGCACTCCGGCGGCGATCGCATGGGGTAACGATCGTGTCGACGTCTTTGGCGTTGGCATGGATCGCGCGATGTACACCAAGACGCTGACCGGCTCGGAGGTGACGCCGAACTGGCAGAACCTCGGCGGCGTCTTCACCAGCGCGGCGACGGTCGTCTCGCAGACAGCCGGGCAGCTCGATCTGTTCGCCAGGGGCCCCGATTTCACGCTCCGGCACAACCAGCTGAACGGATCGGAATGGTTTGGCTGGCAAAACCTCGGCGGGAACCTGGCGTCGCCGCCGGTTGCAGTGAGCTGGGGCGAAAACCGGGTCGACGTCTTTGCCATCTTCAACGATCGGGCGTTGTGGCACCGCTGGTGGGACGGCCAGATCTGGAACGACTGGGAGAGCCTGGCGGGTGAGTACAGCGAAGAGCCCGCGGTCGCGACCTGGGGCGTCGGGCGGTTGGACGTGTTTGTCCTCGGCGATCCGCACCTCGCCGGCGACAAGCCGGCGGATCGCGACGTCTACCACTATTGGTTCAGCGACGGAGCATGGAGTCAGCCCGTGGCTCTGAAGAGTCCCAACCCCAACCACGCGGTGTTCGGGGCGCCGACCGTGGTTGCCAGCGGCGTCAACCGACTGACGGTCCTCGCGCCTGGGCTCGAGGATCCGGGGCACGACGGCTCCGCGAACCAGACCCTTCTTCAACTCAGTTCGAGCACAGACCTCTGGGGCGACGGACCTGTCGGCTCATCGACAGGTCCGGTCGGGTGGGGAACGCGCCTCGACGGCCCGTTGCATCTTCCCAATCAGGGCATCGTGTCGGTCGACAACGTGAAGGCGATCGAACAGAGATCCGGGGTATTGGAGTCGGACACCGACTACGCCAGCGCCTCCCTGGCTGTCGGAAACTGGCCGTCGGTTACCGCCGTGCAGTACATCGGCGACATCAGCAGCGACCAGGAGAGTCAAACAAATCTGTTGTCGCTGGGGCCGACGACCATGGAGTTGGCCGAACTGGTCAGCTTCAACTATCTCGTGGTGAACAATGGGTCTGCGGCCCAGGCGGCGGCAATGGCCGCACTGGCGCAGGGCGGAAACACCCTTAACTCCGGGAGCGTGACGTCGATATCGAGCCAGATCCAAAGCGGGGTGACGAAAATCGTCGAAGTCGGGATCGACTCGGTGCTGAAGGAGGTCCCGGTCGTTGGCAGCATCGTGGGACCCATCGCCAACTGGCTGATCGATCAGCTGGCGACCATCGTGTTCGCGAAATGCGATGGGCTCGTCGCAGCCGAGCTGATGGTGTTCCCAGGCAAGCCCGACCCGACCCTGCAACTGACCGACGCCCCCGTCACACACCCCGGGACCGACTCCGCCACGGGGTGTGGTGGCAACTCCGTGTATGAGGTATGGCGAACGGTCCAGACCGGGATCACCTCGGCGCGCCTGAACGTCTGAGCACTCGCGGCGGTCCAGTGTGGGTGGAGCG
>JBEKSK010000248.1:0-4661 GCA_049517155.1 Solirubrobacteraceae bacterium | reverse complement strand
GCTCGGGCGCGATCAGGTAGCCGTCACGCACCTCGATCACGTGGTCCACGAGGTCGGTCCAGCGCGGGGCGTCCTGCGGCACGTGCTCCTGCAGCTCCCAGTTCGGCACGCACATCCCGAGCTGGACGTGGGCCGCGACGGCGACCGGTCCTGACGGCACCGAGTGGGAAATGATGCCGGCGTGGAAGGCCTCGGCGAGCGCGCAGATCTTCTTGACGTGCGTGAAGCCGCCCGCGGTCCCGACGTCGGGGCGGATGTAGTTGACGCCGGGGCGCTCGAGGTACTCCGCGAACTCCCAGATCGTCGTGTTGCGCTCGCCCGCCGCGACCGGGACCGACACCCTGCCCGCGAACGCCCGCATCGCCGCGACGCTGTCGGGCGGGATCGGGTCCTCGACGAACAGCGGCCGCAGTGGCGCGATCTCCTCGCACAGCATCACGGCATCGCCGGCGCTCATGTTGCGATGCAGCTCAACGCCGACATCGATCTCCCAGCCGACGGTCTCGCGGATCGCGGCGAAGCGCGCGACCAGATCGGCGATCCGCGCCGCCTGGCGGACGCCGTGGTGGTCGTGCTGGAAGAGGATGACCTTCAGCGCCGTGTAGCCGTCCCGGTGTACGGCCGCGCGCGAGGCCTCCACCACCTGCTCGAGCGTCCCGGTGTCGAGGACGCGCATCGCACGCACCGCACGCCGCGCGCGGCCGCCGAGCAGCTGCCACACCGGCACTTCGAAGTGCTTGCCCTTCAGATCCCACAGCGCCTGGTCGATCGCGCTGAGCGCGCCCGTCACGGCCATGCCGCGGAAGCTGAAGGCGCGGTAGAGAGCCAGCCAGTGATGCTCGACATCGAACGGGTCGCGTCCCTGCAGGTAGTCGCCGAAGGACCGCACGATCTCGCCGACGGCGGTCGGCCAGCCGAAGAACGTCGACTCGCCGACGCCGGAGGTCCCGTCGTCGGCGGTCACTCGCACGTAACAGGCACTGCCTGCAGGGATGGCCTCGACGGTTTCGATCTTCATCGCTTGGCGCTCCTACCCCGCTGGCGCACTCGCGCGCGCTCAGCCACTGCTTGCAGGGTAGACGAACTCCGGCTCGATCCGGACGCGGGGCGCTTCGATCAGCTCCACGATCAGCGCAACGTCAGGGTGCTTGAAGTAGGCGAACGCGCCGTCGCCCTCGGCCCCGAAGCCGCGCGCGCTCTGCAGCGCCACGAAGCCGGCGGCGGTCGCCTCCGCCACGGCCGCCGGATGATCGGCGACGTAGCGGCCGACGTGGTGCAGGCCCTCGCCGTGCGCCTGCAGGTGATCGGCGAAGATGCTCGGCCCGCCGAGTGGCTGCACGAGCTCGAACTGCATCTCCCCCTGCCAGGCCAGCGCGTGGCGCAGCGAGAACTCGACGGGCTCGCCGTGGTAGAGCATCTCCTGTAGCCGCGGCGCGGCGAGCCGGTAGGCGGTCCACGGCCCGATCGCAAGCTGCTCGCTCCACCGTCGCACCGCCTCGTCGAGGTCGTGCACGACGATCGCGCACTGCTTGATCGGCGCCGCGAGGAACGCGGACTCGCCGGCGCTCATGCCAGCAGCCCGATCGCGGCGTCAACCGGATCCTGCGACTGCGACAGCGTCCCGTCGGCGACGTCCGCGACGCGAACCGCGCAACCAAGGTCGCGTGACTCGCAGATCGCCCAGACGCCCGCGACCGCCGCCAGCCCGCCGCGGCCGTCGACCTCGGGCGGCCGGCCGGCCGCGACGGCGCCGATGAAGTCGTCGAGCTCGATCGCGATCGTCGCCGCGTCGACCTCTTCGAAGGGCAGGTCGTACTCGGTGCCGGACGCTCCGAAGAACTCGGCCGCGACGCCCTCCAGCTCGAATCCGCCGAGCTCGGCGCGCAGCTCGGCGCCGCTGAGGCGGCGCGAGCCGAGCTCGACGACCACGGCTTGGCCCGTGCGGTCGCGGGGGACGCTCATCGAACCGTGGCGACCGTGAACGCTGCGCTGCGTCCACTGGTGCCCGGGGCCCGAGGGTATGTAGCTGAGCTGGATCGGCACTCCCGCGGTGGTCTCGAACAGCGCGACGAGGGAGTCCTCGCCGGTCGCCGTCATCACCCCGGGGGAGGGCTGCTCGATCGCGGCGCCGAGCGCCATCCCGGGTGCAAGGACCCGCAGCGGTTCGGCGATGAAGGCTGTTCCCGAGACGGACTCGAGCTCGCCAAGGTAGTAGGCGAAGATGTCGGTGTAGTGCGCGCCCATGTCGAGTGCGATCGAACCAGATTCGCGGATGTGGCGCCATGGGCTGATCACGACGCGCTCGTCGCCGCCGACGTTGATCTCCATCATCAGGTGGATCTCGCCGAGCAGGCCGCGCTCGAGCACCGCGCGCGCAAGCCGGTTGGGGCCGTCGCGGCGATAGTTCTCGGCGGTGGCCAGCACCGCGCCCGAGCGCTCGGCGGCGTCGACCATCAGCCGGCACGCACGCACCGTGACCCCGAGCGGCTTCTCCGAGATCACGTGCAGGCCCGCCTCGAGCGCCGGGACGGCGATCAGGTGGTGCGTCGGCGGGTCGGTCACGAGGTCGATCGCCTCGACGGCGGCGCTCGCGATCAGCTCGCGGTGGTCGGCGAAGACCGCCGGCCGCGAGCCGAGCAGCTCGGCCGCGAGATCCGCGACCTCCTGCGCGGCCGACACCCGCGGGTCGCAGACGGCGGCGAGCTCGAAGCCGCCAGGGCGCACCCGCGCAAGCGCGGCGTAGGCGCGCAGGTGGCGGCGACCCATCCCGCCGGCGCCGACGAGCCCGATCGACAGGCTCACCGCGGGAACTCCACGCAGCTCGAGCGGGGCGGTGCCCGCACTAGTACATCACCGCGCCGGCCGACACGTTTATGTCCTGGCCGGTGAGGTTGTCCGCTGCCGAGGAGCAAAGGAACAGCGTGGTCGCCACGACGTCGGCCTCGGTCACGGTGCGCTTGAACGCGGTGCCGGCCGTCATCTCGGCGCGCAGCTCCTGCGGCGTGAGCCCACGCTGGGCCGACATCGAGCTGACGACGTCCTCCAGCCGTGCGCCCTCCACGAGCCAGGGGGAGATGACGTTGACGCTGATCCCGCTCGGGCCCAGCTCGTGCGCGAGCGTGCGCGTCAGCCCGACGACGCCGAGCTTGGCGGCGGCGTACGGCGTACGGTTCGGCAGCGGCTGCTTGCCGGTGACCGACCCGATCGTGACGATCTTGCCGTGCTCGGCCCGCTCCAGGTAGGGCAGCGCGGCCTTGCAGGCGAGAAAGACGCCGGTGAGGTTGACGGCGATCGTCTCGTTCCACTCCTCCAGGCTGACCTGTGCGAGCGGCGCCGTGGGGCCGGCGATACCGGCGTTGTTGACCAGGATCTCGAACGCCCCGCGCTCCCCGGCCGCGCTGGCCATCAGAGCCTCGAGGTGGGCGGGATCGGTGACGTCGCCGGCGAAACAGTCGGCCATGCCGCCGCCGTCGCGAATCTCAGCGCAGACGAGCTCCAGCGTCTCGGGCCGGCGCCCCGTCAGCACGACGTGCGCGCCGTAGGCCGAAAGGCCCTTGGCGATCGCCGCCCCGATCCCCTGTCCGGCGCCGGTGACTACGGCCGTTGTGCCCGCGAAATCATGCCCGTAGCCGTTCCTCACGTCGCCGCTCCTGCGCCCGCCGCCCGGCGCGACGGTCGCCCCGCGAACGAGGCGGCCATCCGTTCCAACGACGGCGCCGGCGCTGCGGCGAGCCGCCCGCAGGCGAGCGCGGCTTCAGTGTGCCCGGGCATCACTACTCCACGCCCGATCCCGTGAGGCCGCGCACGAACGCCGGCTGCACGAGCAGGAAGGCGATGACCATCGGGACCACGGTTATCACCGTCGCGGCAAACTGGGCCGGCACCGAGACGTTGTAGCCGAAATTGTCGCCCTGCCCGATCGCAGCAACGATCTCACTGAGCGTCTCCACATGCGGAGCATTCGCGGCCAGCAGCGGCCACAGGTACATGTTCCACGCGGTGATCACGGAAATCGCGAGGTAGGCCGCCGTCGCGGGCCTCGCGAGCGGCACGACGAGGCGGCGCAGCAGCAGCCACCAGCCGGCGCCGTCCATCCGCGCGGCGTCGAAGAGCTCCTGTGGCATCGTGACGATGTATTGGCGGAACAGCAGCGTGCCGAAGCCGGTCTGCGCCGCGATCGGGATGATCAGGCCCGGATAGGTGTTGATCAGGCCGAACTGGTTGGTGACGACGAACACCGGTATCACGGTCGTCACGACCGGGATGAACAGCGACACCGCGAACATCGCAGTGATCGCGGTGCGCCCGCGGAAGCGCATCTTCGTGATCGCCAGGCCGCCGCTGATGCACAGCGCCCATTGGATGCCGACAGCGAAGACGACGAAGATGACGGAATTGAGGAAGGTCCTCGCCTGCAGGACCTGGTTCCAGCCCTGTACGTAGTCGTCGAAGTGAAACGAGCTGGGGATGAACTGCGGCGTGGCGGCGTCGACCTGGGCCGAGCTCATCAGCGAGCCGGCGATCAGATAGATCAGCGGGCCGGCGAGGACGATTCCCACGGCCGTGGCGAAGAAGATCCGGACCGCCTTGAGCGTCCGCCGCGACAGCCTCATGGCCGGCGCACCAGGAACCGCCGGGCGCTGGCCAGCAGGCCGAGAATG
>JBEKSK010000247.1:0-4684 GCA_049517155.1 Solirubrobacteraceae bacterium | reverse complement strand
GCCGACGCCGCGGAGCGGCTCGCCGCCGTGCGGGCGCTGGTCGACGAGCAGACGCGCGTCGGGATGCTCGTCGGTGTGGCGGTCGGCTTCGAGCTGGCGGGCGAGCTGGCCGCAACCGAGAGTTCACCCGCGACGAAGGAGAGTTGACGCAATGGAGATCCGCTACCTGGGGCATTCGGCGTTTGAGCTGACACACGAGGGCGTCACGGTGCTGATCGACCCGTTCCTGACCGGCAACCCGAAGGCTGCCGCCACTGCTGAGGAGGTCGCGGCGGATGCGATCCTCCTGACCCACGGGCACGGCGACCACATCGGCGACACCGTCGCGATCGCCAAGCGCACGGGCGCGGACGTGGTCGCGATCGTCGAGATCGCAGAGGAGCTGCGCGGTGACGGGCTGGAGAAAGTGCACGACCCGAACCTCGGCGGCACGGTCTCATTCGGCTGGGGCAGCGCGCGTCTGGTCCCGGCCTGGCACACCTCGACAACGCCGAAGGGGACGGTCAACACCCCGGCCGGGCTGATCGTCGAGTTCGGCGGCTCCACCGTCTACCACCTCGGCGACACGGCGCTGTTCGGCGATCTCGAGCTGATCGGGCGCCGCCACGACATCGACGTCGCGCTGATCCCGATCGGCGGGCACTACACGATGGATCGCCACGACGCCGTCGAGGCCGCCCGGATGATCGGCGCCCGCCAGGTCATCCCGTGCCATTACAACACCTTCCCGCCGATCGTCACCGACGCCGAAGCGTTCCAGTCCGACGTCGAGAACTCGACGGCCAGTGAGGTCATCGTGCTCGCCCCGGGCGAGCGCCACACCGCATGAGCGGGGGTCGCTGAGGTGGACGTCCGCCAGCTGCTGCGCTCGCCGCCCGTCAAGCCGCAGTTCGGCCCGACGTTGCCGGACCTGCTCGCGCCGCGGATCGACAGCCTGCCGCGGATCGTCGCGCGGATCCTCGCCGTGCTCGGCGTGATCGTGGTTGCGGTGATCGTTGCGGTCGTTGTGCGGCTGCACGACCCCGTCTACTCCTTCGCGGGGCCGCCGAACGCTCTGCGCTTCAAGACGAGCTACTCGCGGGCGATGACGCGCGAGGCGGCGCGGGCTCCGGTGCTGCTCGCGCTGCGCCAGAACTCCAGCGTCGGGCTCGCCGCCTCGTTCGAGATCGAGACGATCGCGCTGCCCCGCTACGGCGGCGAGATCAGCGGCCTGCTGCCCGTCGTCGCCGCCGGCCTGATCCGCCGCTTGAGCGCGAGCGATCCGAGCTTCGTGCTCTGGAGTCAGGGGCGAACCCGGATCAACCTCGTCCCCGGCTACACCTTCACCTTCCAGCGCACGATCGGCGGGCGGCCCTACTGGGGGCGCTACGTGCTGCTGACGCCGCAGATCAGCGGCGACCGCGAGGGCCTCGAGATCTCGATGCTCACCGACCCGGACCTGCTGGCAGCCGCAACGCCGCCGATCACCCCCGACAGCGTGGCGAGCGTCGGCGTGCTGTTCGAGCCGCTCGAGCGACTGCGCTTCGGCTAGGCGAGGCTAGTAGCCGCCGGCGCCGGTCTGGCCCGTCGCGCCGCCCTGGCCCGCCGGCGCGCCGTTGTCGCTCGCCCCGGTGGAGCCGGTCGTCCCGGTCGCCCCGCCGCCGGCGGTTGCGCCGGTCGAGCCGGTCGAGCCGGTCGAACCGGAGAGCGTGGTCGAGCCGGTCGCGCCGGTTGAGCCCGTCACGCCGGCCGTAGCGCCCGAGCCGGCGGGGGTGCTCGTGGAGGGGAAGACGGTGGTCGTTGAGATCTCCTGCGTCGTCGGTGTCGGCACGGGGGTCGTGGCCGCAACCGTCGTGGCGGGCGTCGGGCCGCTCGGCGCGCCGGACGCCGCAGGCGCGGTTCCCGTGGCGTCCTGCGATGTGGTGCTCGCAGACACCGCCGCTGCCGGCGACAGCACCGGCACCAGAACCGGGACGAAGCGGTGGTGGTGGCGCACGAGAGCTGCGTGGTGGACGACCGCGAGCTGCGGCGGTGCGGCCACGGCGTTGGCGGGCGCCGAGGCGAGCAGCCCGGCGCGGGCGGCCGCTGCGCCGGCGTGCGAGCCGCCGGAGTGAAGGTTGATGCTCGACGCGCCGACCGCGGCGACGACCGCCACGGTTGCGACCACGGCGACCGTCTTGACGACCACGGCACCGGCGGCCAGCGAACCGAGTCCGCCGCCGGCTGCCGCAGCGGCCGAGCCCGCCGCGACGCTGCCGCCGGCCCCGGCAGCACCGGCACCGGCGCTCGCACCGGCGCCGGCGCTCGCCCCGGCTCCGAAGAACTTGGCCAGCCCGAGCTTGAACAGAATCGTCTTCTTCAGCAGCACGAGCGGGCCGAGCGGGAAGATCGCGGCTAGCGCCCGGTTGTTCGCGCGCAGCTGCGTGCGGAAGCTGCGGCAGCGCGCGCAGTCCTTGACGTGACGGCGCACCGGCGCGCTCAGCGAAGAGATCCCCTCAGCGGCGGCGCCCAGCTCGAGGCGAACTTCGCTGCAGGTCAGCTTGCGAGCTTCGGCTGCCTCCGCGAGGCCGATCCGCGCGCGCACCAGCAGCGACTTGACCCCCGGCACCGTCGTCTCCATCGCCAGGGCGATCTGCTCATACGACAGCGCGTCCATCTCGCGCAGCACGAGGGCTGAGCGCTGAGTCTCCGGCAGATGCCCGATGTCCGCCAGCAGCAGGCGAAACTCCTCGCGCTTGTGCGCCTTCTCGCTCGTTGACTGGCCGGCGTCGGCGAAGTGGGTGTCCATCGAGTCGACGCCGATCGCGGTGTTGCGCCGCAGGTGGTTGAGCGAGCGGTTGCGCGCGATGCGGTAAAGCCAGGGACGCGCGTTGATCTCGCGCGAGTCGGCCATGATCGCGTTGAAGGCCGCGGCGAAGACCTCCTGCAGGACGTCCTCGGCGTCCTCGCGCGAGTGCAGCATGTGGCGGCAGAACGCGAGCAGCCGCGAGTGGTAGCGGGAGACGAGCGCCTCGAAGGCCGACTGCTGCCCTTTGCGCGTCAGCTCGATCAGCCGCTCGTCGCTCGCGAGCCGAAGCAGGGGCGAGGGTCCGCGCAGGGCGGCGAGGGGCTGCGGTCTGAGTGTGTAGCCCTCCACGGCAATCAGGTCCGGCTCATCCGTAAAGACACGGTAGCTGGCGGCGAGTTGCGCCCGTGTTGTGTATCGGCGCAAGCTTCATACCCGCTCAACATCGCGGACACACCGGCCAGTGGGTCGTCCAGCAACGTTGCAGCCGAAATGGCGGGGTGCGGTCCGGTCAGGCCCAACGTTGCTGGACGACCCACTACGATGGGCGTCGGGCCCGGGTTGGCGAATCGGTACAGCCGGCGGTCTTAAAAACTGCTGCCCGCAAGGGCGTGCGGGTTCGAATCCCGCCCCGGGCATCGGAACCGGCGCGATTTAGTTCGATCATCGAACCATCTCGCTAGACTTGGGTGGTGAGCGCAAGCGGCGATCGTGGCCAGGACGACCGGGCGCGGAGCGTCGATGCGGTCCGCGCGCTCGCTCGAGCCTCGCGCATGCTCGAGCGGGCGTCGCCTGAGCTGAGCCTCGCCCACTACCGCGTGCTGGCTGCGGTCGCGTCCGGCGACGAGCGCGCCTCACGGGTCGCCCGCCGCCTGGCGGTCGGCAAGCCGGCGATCAGCGCCTCCGTCGACGCGCTCGCCGCGCGCGGCCTGCTCGAACGCCTGGGCGTGGCCGGCGACCAGCGCGCAGCGGCGTTACGGCTGACCCCGGCGGGCGAGCAGACGCTCGCGCGCGTCGAGACCGAGATGATCCGCCGGATCGACGATCTGTGCGCGCGCACGCCCGACGGCGCGCTCGTGCTGCTGACGCTCTCCTGGCTTGGTGGCGCGATCGACGCGGCGCGCGCCGAGCGAGCGGCGAGCGGGCCGGAGGGAGCAGTGTGAGGCGCAGCCTGTCTCGTCTTGGCGCCGCGCGCGCGGGCGGCGACGCTGGGCGGCCGGGCGCGGGCTGGCTCCGGCGCCTGTGGAGCCTCACCGCCGCGCACCGGCGCGACCTGCGGATCACACTCGCCGCCGCGGTCGCCGGCAGCCTCTGCCAGGTGATCGTGCCGCTGGTCGAGCGCCAGATCGTCGACGGCGTGATCGTCACCCACAGCTCGCCGCTTTGGCCGTGGCTCTCGGCGCTACTGATTCTCGCGGCTGCCACGTTCGGCTTCTCCTATGTTCGCCGCTACCGCGGCGGCCGGGTCGCGCTCGCGGTCCAGTACGAGCTGCGCAACGCGATGCACGACCACCTGCAGTCGATGGACTTCGCCAACCTCGATCGCATGCCCACGGGCCAGCTCGTCGCGCGGGCCAACTCCGACTCGACGCTGATCCAGGGACTGCTCTCGTTCTTCCCGATCGTCAGCGGCAACCTGCTGATGGTCATCCTCTCGCTGGGGGTGATGTTCTACCTGGCGCCGCTCTTGGCGCTGGTGAGCCTGCTCGTGGTCCCGGCGCTGTTCGTGATCTCCTATCGCATGCGCTGGCGGGTGTTCCCCGCCACCTGGGACGGCCAGCAGCGCGAGGGCGACGTCGCCCAGATCGTCGACGAGGACGTTGGCGGCGTCCGCGTGGTGAAGGCGTTCGGCCAGGAGCGCCGAGAGCTTGACCGCGTCGTTGACGCGGCTCAAACGCTCTACGGCTCGCGCATGCGGGC
>JBEKSK010000246.1:0-4701 GCA_049517155.1 Solirubrobacteraceae bacterium | reverse complement strand
TGATCCTCGCCAGCGGCGCGGAGTCGATCTTCGCCTTCTGCGCCGGCTGTCAGGTGTTCGCGCTGCTGATGCGCACCGGCCTGATCCCCGAGTCGGTGTGCCTCGAGTGCGCGAACATCGGGCTGCGCCGCGCCTCGGCCGGCTCCTGATCACCTGGGCGCTGCGACCGCCGGCGGCGGCCGGCGCTGGATCCAGACGAACCAGACGATCCCGATCAGCGTGACGATCGACGCCACGTAGAGGTTCAGGCGCAGGCCGAAGAGGTAGTGGGATGGATCGATCCGCAGCGTCTCCTCCCAGATGCGAAAGCCGCTGTAGCCAGTGACGTAGAGCGCGAACAGACCGGGCTGTCGGATCTTGCCGGTGCGGCCCAGCCAGATCAGCAGCGCGGCCAGCGCGAGGTTGAAGATCATCTCGTAGAGGAATGTGGGCTGGAAGGTCGTGAAGCTCGTGTAACCCGCGGGCCGGTGCGCGAGGTCGATCTGCAGCCCCCAGGGAAGGTTCGTCGGGCCGCCGAACAGCTCCTGGTTGAAGTAGTTACCGATCCGCCCGATCGCCTGTGCGACGAGCAGGCCCGGCGCGCCGGCATCCATGAAGGCCGGGATGCTCGCGCCGGCGCGGCGGATCCGCCACAGTCCGACGAGCACGCCGAGGGTGATCCCGCCCCAGATCCCGAGCCCTCCCTTCCAGATCGCGAAGGGCCCCCACCAGTGCGGCGGCACCTGGTTCCAGCTGGTCGCAAGGAAGTACAGGCGCCCGCCGACGACGCCGGCGGGGAAGCCCCACAGCGCGACGTCGTAGACGAGCTCGCGGTCGCCGCCCTGTGCCTCCCAGCGCCGCCGGGTGAGCATCACCGCAGCTGTCACGGCGACGACATACGCGAGGCCGTAGGCGTGGACGAAGATCGGCCCAATGTGGAAGCCGTTGGCCGCCGGGCTGGGGATCGAGGCGAGCATCGGTGTGACGCGGAGCCTATTCGCAGCTGGCGGCGGGACCGCCGTGGCCCCCCTTGGGCCGCTCGCGACGCCTGCGCGGGCGGCGGGCATCCGGCGCGGGCGCGACTACGGACCGGGCGTGGGCGCGATCAGATCAGGCGAGCGCGGCGGCCAGCGGCGGCTGGTTCTTGGCGAGGTAGTCGGCGCTGATCTCCACGAGGATCGCCAGCATCGCCTCGGCGGCCAGCGAGCGCTCCGCGCCGCCGAGAGTCGCGGCGACGACCCGCCGCCGCGGCGGGCGCCCGGCGAGCGGGCGCACGACGACGTCGTCGCGCACGCCCTGTAGCGCGAGCTGCGGGATCAGGGCGATGCCCACGCCGGCGGCGATGAAACCCTGGATCGCCGAGTAGTCGTCGTTCTCGAAGGCCACACGCGGCTCGAAGCCGGCGTCGCGGCAGGCGCTCAGAAACACGGTCGCGTCGCAACAGCGGGAGCCGTCATGCATCCAGGTCTCCGCCGCCAGATCCGCCAGCCGCAGCGTCCGCTTGCCGGCGAGCGGATGATCGGTGGGCAGCACGGCGAACATCGGATCGTCAAGCAGATGTACGCGCTCGATTTGCACGTCATGCGCTGGGGGCCCGAAGCCGGGCTCGACCAGCAGGGCGACGTCGACCTCGCCGGCCTTGAGCCGCTCGACGGCGCCCTCCATCACGGCGACCGACAGCGAGATGTCGATGCCCGGATGGCGCCGGCGGAAGGCCGCCGTGGCGACCGGGATCAGCGAGGCACCACCGGTTGGGAAGGAGGCGAGGCGAATCTGGCCGCCGCGCAGCTCGCGGATCGCCTCGAGCTCCGCTTCGGCGTCGGCGAGGCGAGCAAGGATCGCGTCGGCGTGCCCGACGAGCGCACGGCCGGCCTCGGTAAGCCGGACGCCGCGCGAGGTGCGGTCGAGGAGCCTCGCTCCGGCGTGGCGTTCGAGGGCGGCGATCTGCTGCGAGATCGCCGGCTGGCTGTAGCTGAGCGCGGCGGCCGCGGACGAGAAGGAGCCGTGCTCCGCAACCTCCTTGAGGACCCGCAGCTGCTTCACGTCGAGCATAAGCTCAGCTTATCAATCTGGCAAAGGAACCGCTATTTGATCTTATGCCACGCGAGCGCCAGACTTCATTCATGGAGTTCGCTCAGATCACCCTGCGCCGAGCCGCCGACGGCGACCGCCGGACGCTTGCACGGCTAGCCGAACTGGACTCGACGGCGCTGCCCGACGACGAGTTCCTGCTCGGTGAGGTGGCGGGTGTGCCGTGGGCGGCAGTCGGCCTCGCAACCGGTCTGCTCGTCGCCGACCCGTTTCGCCCGACCGCCGAAGTGGCCGAACTGCTGCGCCTGCGGGCGCAGGCGCTGCGCGGCACCGGCGGGCCGTCCTGGCGCCGGCTCCTGCGCCGCGGCGAACCAACGCGGGTTGGCCTCAGCGCAGCCGCCCGTCGCTGAACGCGCGTGTTTGCGGCATCCGCGTCGTCCCGTGTAGAGGACGGCGAGCTCCGACGCGTGCCCGGCGTCCATTCTGACCCCGTGCATAAACGTCACCGGCCGTCGGTCGGCGTCGGGGACACGGCGGCATTTTGCAACACTGGCGTCGATGGGCTGCCTGCGCACGGTCTCGCGCGATGCAAGGAGATGGACGTGACGACGATCACCGACTTCGAGGCCGAGCAGGTAGCGCGCGCGAACGACACCGGCGCGACGCCCGTCGTCTTCGTACACGGACTCTGGCTCTTGCCGAGCAGCTGGGACCGCTGGACGGCGGTCTTCGCGAAGGCCGGCTACACGCCGCTGACGCCCGGGTGGCCCGATGACCCCCAGACGGTCGAGCAGGCCAACGCCAATCCCGGCGTCTTCGCCCACAAGACCGTCGGCGACGTGGCTGACCACTTCGCCGAGGTGATCGGCTCGCTCTCGAAGCAGCCCGCCGTCATCGGACACTCCTTCGGAGGGCTGCTCACCCAGATCCTCGCCGGGCGAGGTCTCGCCGCAGTCTCGGTCGCGATCGATCCGGCGCCCTTCCGTGGGGTGCTGCCGTTGCCGGTATCGGCGCTCAAGTCCTCGCGGCCCGTGCTCGGAAACCCGGCCAACCGGAACCGCGCGGTGCCGCTCACCTACGAGCAGTTCCGCTACGCATTCGCCAACGCCGTCAGCGAGGACGAGGCGAAGGAGCTGTACACGACCTTTGCCGTTCCCGGCTCCGGAATCCCGCTGTTTCAGGCGGCCACGGCGAACCTGAACCCCTGGACCCAGGCCAAGGTCAACAGCCGCAGCGCCGACCGCGGGCCACTGCTCATCATCTCTGGCGAGAAGGACCATACAGTTCCCTGGGCGATCGCCAACGCCTCGTTCAAGAAGCAGAAGCGCAACTCAGCCGTGACCGAGATCGTCGAGATGGCGGGCCGCGGGCACTCCCTGACGATCGACAGCGGCTGGGGCGAGGTCGCCGACACGGCGCTCGCGTTCGTCGCGCGGTTCGTCCAGCCGTCCGGGTGATCCCGTGGCGGCCGCGCGCGATCGCGCTGCGCCGCCACGCACCGTGGGCTCAGGCGTCGAGCTCCTCGTAGGTGATCTCCGCATACGGCGTCGCGCGGTCGCGGTCGAACATGTACTTGCCGGAGCGCCCGACATGCTCGCCGTCGAAGAACACGTCGCCGTCGAACCTGATCGCCCAACCTGACGTGGGCACATCCTCGCCGGCGCCAACGTGGGTCAGGAAGGCCGGATTGCTGAAGCGCTGCACTCGAAGTTCGGTCACAGCGACACATCTTCGCGTGTTGAGGGCGCTCGTGTCGGCGGGGTCGGGGAAGGCGAGCTGCCGCTGCGGTGTTGGGGCGGCGATCCGTGGAACCCCTCGGCCGGGATCAGCACGGACCCGCGTGCGGCGCGGAGCGCCCGGAAGAGTCCCCGCGGTGCTCGGGACCAGTCGCGTCGGTCGAGCGCAAGCGGCTGCTGCTTCGGCGTTCGCAATACCGGCTCGAGATCAAAGCTGGGCGACAGGGCCGCTGCAATCCTGACCGCGTAGGATCGGGGCCATCGAACACCGCCTCGCACAACTCAACATCGGCCTCGCGAAGGGGCCGATCGACGGTCCAGTGATGGCGGGCTTCAGAGCTGGGCTCGAGCCGATCAACGCGCTCGCCGACGGAGCCCCCGGCTTCGTCTGGAGGCTGCAGACCGACGACGGCGATGCAACCGCGATCCGACCGTACGCGGACGAGCGAATGATCGTCAACATGTCGGTGTGGGAGTCGATCGAGGCGCTGCGCGCGTTCGTATACGCGAGCGGCCACACGTCGGTGATGCGCAACCGCAGGGCCTGGTTCGACAAGCTCGAGACCTATCTCGTGCTCTGGTGGGTGCCGGCCGGCCACGAGCCGACGATCGACGAGGCCAAGGAGCGTCTCGAACACCTGAAGCGCCGGGGGCCGACCCCCTATGCGTTCACTTTCAGGGCGAGCTTCCCAGCGCCGGACGCCGAACCGGACGCGGCGTTGATCGACGAGGTCGGCTGCCCCGCGTAAGCGCGCGGGCTGTTAGGTCACAGACGCTGCGTTCGCCCGGCGGGCGAATGTAATCGAGGCAGACGGGTCGCGTGACCGCCTCGTCTGAGCGAATTCTCATCGTCCACGGCCGGAGCGGTTTATCTCCGCGGGTATGGTCAGAGCCCAATCACCATGGCGAGTCGACACCGACACGGGGCGGGCAGGCCACCACGAGACCGCGAGCC
>JBEKSK010000245.1:0-6723 GCA_049517155.1 Solirubrobacteraceae bacterium | reverse complement strand
CACGCGTTCGCGCCCGACGGCGACTGGCAGCGCGAGTTCGAGCAGCGGTTCCCCTACACCGAGACACCGGACCAGCGCGAGGCGATCGAGCTGGTCAAGTCGGACATGGAGGAGGCCCGCCCGATGGACCGCCTGATCTGCGGCGACGTCGGCTACGGCAAGACCGAGGTCGCGCTGCGGGCCGCGTTCAAGGCGGCTGCGGACGGCAGGCAGGTGCTGCTGCTCGCCCCGACGACGATCCTGACGCAGCAGCACTTCGGCACCTTCCGCGAGCGCCTCGCCGACTACCCGTTCACGGTCGATCATGTTTCGCGCTTCCGCAGCGCGGCCGAGCAGCGCGACGCGCTGCAGCGCTTCAACGACGGACGTCTGGACATCCTGATCGGCACCCACCGCCTGCTTTCGCGCGACGTGCGCGCAAAGGATCTCGGCCTCTTGATCATCGACGAGGAGCAGCGCTTCGGGGTCAAGCAGAAGGAGCGACTGCGCCAGCTGCGGCTGCGCGTCGACGTGATCGCAATGTCGGCCACACCGATCCCCCGGACGCTGCAGATGTCGCTCGCCGGGCTGCGCGACATCTCGGTGATCGAGACGGCGCCGGAGGGCCGGCGTCCGGTGCGGACCTATGTGGGCGAGTTCGACGAGACGCTCGTGCGCCAGGCGCTGGAGCGCGAGCACGCCCGCGACGGCCAGGCCTTCTACCTGCACAACCGCGTTGAGACGATCGACGAGGTCGCCGCGCGCCTGCGCGGCCTGTGCCCGCAGCTGCGCTTCGAAGTGGCGCACGGGCAGCTCGAGGATACGGAGCTCGAGTCGCGGATGATGTCGTTCCTGCGCGGCGACGCCGACGTCCTCGTCTGCACCTCGATCATCGAGTCCGGCATCGACATCCCGGCTGCCAACACACTGATCGTCGAGCGCGCCGACCACTTCGGGCTCGCCCAGCTCTACCAGATCCGCGGAAGGGTCGGGCGCAGCCGTGAGCGCGCCTACGCCTACCTGCTCTACGACGCCGCCGCCGCACTCAGCGCGGAGGGGGCGCAGCGGCTCGCGGCGCTCTCAGATTTCACCGAGCTCGGCTCCGGGTTCCAGATCGCGATGCGCGATCTCGAGCTCCGCGGCGCCGGCAACCTGCTGGGCGACGAGCAGTCCGGCCACGTCGCGGCGCTGGGCTTCGAGCTCTACATGCAGATGCTCGACGAGGCGCTCGCCGCGGCGCAGTCGGGCGGCGAGGAGAGCGAGGCGGAGTGGGAGCCGGTGCGCCTCGACGTCGACGTGGACGCCTACGTGCCGGCTGACTACGTCGGCTACGAGCAGGCAAAGATCGATCTGCACCGGCGGATCGCATCCGCTCGCGACGTCGCCACGATCGAGCTGCTGCGCGAGGAGCTCGAGGACCGCTTCGGCCCGCCGCCCGAGCCGGTCGAGAATCTGCTGGCAATCGCGCGGGCGCGAATCAAGCTCGGCGCCGCCGGCGCCAGCGCCGCCAGCTTGCGTGCCGGACGGCTGAGCGTCACGCCGATCGAGCTCGACTCGGCCGGCGTTCGCGAGCTGCGCGAGCGTCTGCCGTCGGCGATCTATGAGTCGGGGCGATCGCAGGTCTCGGTGCGTGTCGCGGACGAGCCGCAGCAGCGTTTCCGCGAGATCCTGGCTGCCGCCGACGCGATCCTCGCGGCCAGCGCGCTGCGGGGGTGAGATAAACCCCGCGCGACCCGTCGGCGCGATTCGGTAGCATCCGCCTCCTGTTGTCCCGGAAGAGGTCTCGCATCGGCATGGCGTCCTGCGCCGCGATCGCCACCGCCGTGGTTCTCGGTGCGTGCGGCGGCGGCGTGCCCGGCGACGCGGTGGCCACGATCGGCGGGGCGAAGATCACCAAGGCCGCGTTCGACCATTGGCTCGTCGTTGCCAACGACGCGACGCAGGGCTCGACCGGGACCGCGGCGCCGCCGCTCCCGGACCCGCCGGCTTACACGAAGTGCATCGCGGGCGAGCGCCAGCTCGGCACCAACGCGACCGACACGACCACGCAGCTGAAGACGCTGTGCCAGCAGAGCTACACCTCGCTGCAGAGCGAGGTCATGGACTACCTGATCGAGGCGATCTGGATCCAGGGCGAGGCGAACGATCTCCACGTCAAGGTCACCCCCGCACAGGTCCAGAAGTCCTACAACAGCCAGCGCACGAGCTCGACACCCACGCTGAAGACGAACGCCGAGCTCGACGCCTTCCTCGCCAAGTCGGGGCAGACGGTCGCGGATCTGAAGTGGCGCACCTACCTCAGCCTGCTGGCGAACGCGCTGACGCTGAACGCCCAGAAGGTCAAGGTCACCACGGCCCAGATCGCCGCCTACTACGCGAAGAACAAGGCCTCGCTGACCACACCGGCGACGCGCGACGTGCACCTCATCGAGACCAAGACCGCGGCCACCGCCGCGACGGTCAAGTCTCAGCTCTCGGCCGGCTCGAGCTACGCGACGCTCGCGCCGAAGTACTCGATCGACCCGACCAGCAAGGGCGTCGGCGGCAAGCTCGTCGGTGTTCGCCCGGGTGAGCTCAACACGCAGCTGAGCGCGGCGATCTTCGCCGCCAAGATCGGCGTCCTGAATGGGCCGCTGAAGACGGCGTTCGGCTATTACGTCTTCACCGTCGACTCCAGCACGGCAGCCAAGGTGCCGACGCTGGCGCAGGCGACCAAGCAGATCAAGGCGGCCATCACCTCGGCGCAGGCGACCAAGAACAATGCCGCGCTGCAGGCGGACTTCGCCAAGAAGTGGCCGGCCCGCACCGTCTGCGCAAGCGACTACATCGTCGCCTCCGCGTGCGGCAACGCGCCCAAGTCGTCGACATCGGCGAGCGGCGCGACCTCCGCGAGCGGCGCCACGTCATCGACGTCCGCGACCGGCGCGGCGTCGGCGACCGGCTGAGCGAGCGTGCCCGGCGCGGCGCCGAGCGCGATCGCGAGGCTGGATGAGCTGACCCGGCGTCTGCGCCGCGAGTGTCCCTGGGATCGCGAGCAGGACGAGCGCTCGATCGTCGGACACACCGTCTCGGAGGCCTACGAGCTCGCCGACGCGGCCTACAGCGGCGACGACGCAAAGCTGCTGGACGAACTGGGTGACGTGCTCTTCCAGGTGCACTTCCTCGCGCTGCTGCTCGAGGAGCGCGGGTCCGGAGATCTCGCGGCCGTCGCCGATCACTGCACGCAGAAGCTGATCCGCCGCCACCCGCACGTGTTCGCTGACGCCCGCGTCGACGGCCCGGAGCAGGTGCGCCGCAACTGGGATGAGATCAAGCGGACGAGCGAAGGCCGCGGTGCTGGTGGCCTGTTCGCTGACGTGCCGGAGAACCTGCCCGGGCTCTCGCTCGCGGCGAAGGTCCAGCGTCGCGCCGAGAGTGGCCAGACGCAGGAGGAGGGGCCGCCGTTTGCGCAGGCGCGGCGCTCGCTTGAGCGGCTTTCGGGGCTGCGCAGCCGCGACGAGCGCTTCGAGGAGCTCGGCGAGCTCCTTTTCGCCGTAGTCGGCTGTGCGCGGGCGCTCGACGTCGACCCCGAACTGGCCGTGCGCGCCGCCGCCGGCCGCTTCCGCGAGCGCCGCGAGCGCGAGGCGGCGCCTCGGTGAGCCGCGCGCTCGCCGTCGACGCCCGGCGCCGCCGCGGGAGCGCCGGCCGCGACCCGCGCGCTGCGCGCTGATGCAGGAGCCGGGCCGGCGGAGGCGAATCCGTCCTCAGTGGCACTCGTCTCGCACCCCCCGGCACGCGCGCACGCCCCCACGTCGAGGATCCGTTGGGATCGCGTCGGCCGCGTCGCGATGCTCTGCGCGCTCGTCGTGCTGCTCTACCTCGCGATCAGCCCGCTGCGCTCGCTCGTCGCCGACTTCCACCTTTCCGCCCAGCGCCACGCGCAGCTGGGAGCGCTGCAGCGCGAGGCCCGTGAGCTCGCCCAGGAGCAGCGCCTGCTCGAGGATCCCGGGACGGCGCAGATCGAGGCGCGCAGCCTCGGCCTTGTGCGCCCGGGCGAGCACGAGTACGTCGTCAACGGCCTGCCGAACAACTAGCCCGGCGGGCTCCCATCCCGTCGCTGCGCGCGGGCGGCGTCGCTGAGTGCTCGACTACGCGCGCCTGCAGTGGCACGAGGGCGAGCGGCGCCTGGGCGAGCTGGCGCCGGCCCGGCGGCGGACGTTTGATCGAGTCGTCGAGCGCCTCGTCGCCGAACTGCGCCGCCGGCTCGGGGGAAGCTTCACGGCGCTCGAGCTGGTCGAGCTCTACGACCGCTCCAACGCCTGGACGATGCCGATCGCGATCGAGGTGGCGCCCGGCGAGCCGGCGGCGTGGGAGCAGTGGGTCGCCGACGCCGCCTTCAACCGCTACCTGCGTGACGCCTGCGACCGCCCGGTCCGCTGGTGAGCGCGCGGCGTGCCGGCAGGCGAGCGGCGCTCACTCGCTGCGGCGGATGACGATCTGGTCCTCTTCGATCGTCACGGCGACCGGACGGTGCCCGGCCCAGTGCTCGGCGTAGATCGGGTCGTCGGCGACGGCCGGGTCGAGCCACAGCCCGTAACCCTCCTCGCCGTGATCGAAGGTCCCCTCGAGCGGCCCTGAGGCACCCTTGCCGCGGCGGATCCGCGAGCCGCGGCGGGCGCGGCGCTTCGGCGCGCCCGCCTCCTCCTCGTCCTCGTCGCCGCGCGCCGCCGCCTGCGCGGCGAGACGGGCGTCCTCTGCGCCTCCTGCGCCTCGCGGCGCTCCTGCTCTGCGGCCTCGAGCTCGGCCGCGATCAGCGCGTCGTCCTCGGCGCGGAGATCGATCTCCTCGTCCACGACGCCGCCGGCCGCCACGCCGGCGCCGCCCGCTTCCTCATCGAGCAGCCCGCTCTCGCGCTTGAAGCTCGCGATCTGCTGCACGGTCACCTCCAGCTGGTGGGCGACCCAGGCGTCGGTTCGGCCCTGGCGGGTCCAGGTGCGAATCTGGTTGAGGTGCGGCCGAAGCGATTTGCGTGCCATGCGAGGCGCGGAGCCTAGCGCAAAGTCTCGCCCGCCCGGGCGTCGCGCTTGCAATTGCCCGCCTCGCACGTAGATAATGGCCAACCTGCGGCGGCAAGAGAGGCAATGGCATGCTCGTCCTGACGAGAAAGTCGAACCAGAGCATCATGATCGGGGACGAGATCGAAATCTCGGTTCTGTCTGTTATGGGAGACAAGGTCAGGATCGGAATCCAAGCCCCTCGCAGCATTCCCGTCTACCGTCACGAGGTCTACGTGGCGATCCAGCGCGAACGCGAGGAGGAGCTCGGCGAGAGCGGCGCGGAAGCGGCCGCCCCGGACGAGTCGATCCACGAGGTCTAGCACCTCCGCGCGCCGCGGCGCACGCAGTCTCTCTTTTTTATGGCGCCGGTCCCCGGCGCTATTCAAGAAGGAGATAGAGCAGGCGAAACATCACGACCGAGACGATCACGGCGGTCGCCAGCAGCGTGACGGAGAGCACGATGAAGCGCGACTTGCCCTGCTTGATCGCCCGCTCCGAGCGTCGCTTGGCCGTGCGGCGCTCCGCCGTGCGGCGCAGCAACTCGCGGCGATCGCGGTCCAGTGCCGCCTCTTCGACGAACGCGCGCTCGAGCTGGTTGAGGCTCTGTCTCCATTTCAGCACCGCCCAAGGGTAGCGGTCGCCGCGTCGTGCGGTCCCCGCGTGCCTAGAATCATCTTGCGATGTCAAGGGCCGATCTGTTCGTCGTCTGCAAGAACCCCGACTGTGGGGCGGAGGTGAGCCCCTACGTCACCGAGTGCCCCTACTGCGGGGCACGCCTGCAGAAGCGCGCACCGAAGCTCGACCGCGAGCTGCAACCAGCGCAGCGCTCCCGGCGCGTGCCGGCGCCGTCGCTTGGGCGGCTGCGGGCCGGTGAGATTCCCGGCATCCGCGCCGACAGCGGGCCCTACGTCACGGGCGCGATCATCCTCGCCACCGGCGTCTTCTGGATCGCGACGCGCGCCACCTGGCTGCGGCCGTCGAGCCTGGTGGCGATCGGCCCGCTTGCGTCGCATTGGTCGCGCCTGCTCTCGGCGCCGTTCACCTATTTCAGCGCGTCGAGCTTTGGCAGCGGCGTCTACCAGTTCGCTGTGCTTTTCGCGATCGCCATTTTCGGCTGGCTGCTGGAGCGACGCGCGGGCGGGCTGGCGGTGGGGGCGCTGTTCCTGCTCGGGGCGATCGGCGGCACTGCCGTCGCCGTCGTCGCCGGCAGCTCGACTGTTGTCGCGGGCGCCAACGGCGGCGCTCTGGCGCTCCTGTGCGCCTGGGCCGTCCCGGATCTGCTGGCGCGCCGGGCCCGGCGTGACTACGGTGGCGACCTGCTCGGGACCGGCGTGATCGCGCTCGTGCTGCTGGCGATGCCGATCGCGCGACCCGAGGCCAGCCCGATCGCGGGCGGCGTCGGCGTCGTCGTCGGCTATCTCGGCGGGCTCGCGCTACAGCGGCGCGCCGTCCACTGAGCCGGTTCTCGGGCGGCCTCGCCGGCGGCCCGCCGTATGATGCGGCGATGGCCGTGCCCCGGCGTATCTACACCGCGCAGGAGGTGGACGTTGCCGTCGCGGCGCTCGGGGACCCGGACCGTTTCGCGCACGCGACCGAGATCGTGACCCACGCCGCGCCGAGCCTCGCCGGCGTGCTCGACCGCGCGCTCGCCGACGGCGGCTGGTACGGCTCGGCGCACGAGGAGCAGCTGCTGCGCGCAAGCGGCGAG
>JBEKSK010000244.1:0-4744 GCA_049517155.1 Solirubrobacteraceae bacterium | reverse complement strand
CGTGAGCGTGCTGCTGTCGTTCGTGACGGTGCTGGCGTGGGGCACGTGGATACCCGTGGCGCAGATCGTGCCAGGCGTCCCGCAACGCTCGCGGATCTTCTACGTAGCGGCCGGAAACGTCATCCTCGCGACGGCCGCACTGGTCGTCGGCGGCGGGCGGCTCTCGCTCGGCTGGCGCGAGTTCTGGCTGCCGCTGGTCGGCGGGCTGGTCTGGACCGTCGGGAGCTTCGCGGCGTTTCGCGCTTCGGAGACGATTGGTCTAGCTCGCGCCGCCGGGACGTGGACGCCCCTCAACATCATCACGGCATTCGTATGGGGAGCGCTCCTCTTCGGCGAGCTCAACAACTTCGGCGCTATCCGTGTCAGCGTGCTCGTCGCGGCATTCGTCGTCATGTCCGCGGGCGTGGTGATGGTTGTCAGCGCCCGAGACGCACAGCCTGCCGGCCGAGGTGCGGCCGTTCGCAACGGTGCGAGCAGTCAGCGCGCCGGCCTGCTCTGGGCCACCGCTGCGGGCGTGCTCTGGGGGAGCTACTTCGTGCCCGCCCAGTGGGCGAACGTCCCAGCGCAGGTAGCCAACTTTCCCTTGGCGCTCGGCATCCTTCTCGCGGCGTCGGTGTTGGCAGTGAGCGCCGGCGAGCCCGTCAGGTTGAGCAGGAAGATCACCTCGCTACAGCTGGCGGCCGGACTGCTATTCGGCATCGGCAGCCTCGCCCTGCTCGGCTTGGTGTCGCGAGTCGGGACGGGCGCCGGCTTCACGATCGCCCAGCTGAGCCTGCTCGTCAACGCCAGCATCGGAATCTGGGTCTTCAAGGTTCCCCGGCCGGGAACCCGTCCAGCCAAGATCGCCATGGCCGGGATCGTGCTCGCCGGCGTCGGCGGCGGCGTCATCGGCGCGATCAGATAGCCGCTCGATCGCGTCCGAGCGTAACGCCGCCGAGCATTGGGTGAGGCCGCGGCTCGGTTGCGAGCGCGGTCTCCCGATCGTGTGGATGAGACCGCGGCGGCGCGTCCGGTCGAGCAGCCGCCGGGTTGACTGGCTAGTCCGGCGGGGCGATCTGTGCCGGGGCGTTGCCGGCGTCCGTCGGCTGGCCGGGCGTCCAGCAGTCGATCGCGCCGCTCGCGAGCGCCGCGCACGACTGTTCGCCGACGGCGATCTCTTCGGCGTTCGCGATGCCGCTGACCGGGACAGGCGCTGGGCTGCAGGAGTTCCCGTAGGGCGCGCAGTTCGGTTGCGAGCCGCCCGCGCCCCAACACGCGACAGTCCCGCTCGCATGCAGTGCGCAGACATCGCTGTCGCCGGCTGCGAGCGCGGTGGCGTCCGTGATGCCGGCCACCGCGACGGGCGTCCGCGAGCACGGCGATCGCAGCGGCGGGCCGGGAAGATCGAACAGAGCACTGGGGGCGGTGCAGTGCTGCGGCCCATCCGTCGAACCATCGCCGAGTTCGCCCTCGCCGTTGTCACCCCAACACTCGACGCGCCCGCTGGCCAGAACCGCGCACGCGCCGAGCGCATCCCCGGCGAGCTGCGTCGCGTCGTTGATGCCCGACACCACGACCGGCGTGAGACTGACGGCTCGTGCCCCGTCGCCGAACTGACCCAGCGCGTTGTTCTCGCCGAACACGGTCTGGGCCCAGCAGACAATGGTGCCCTCGGCGCGCAGCGCGCACCACCCCGGTCCCCCCGCGGTCAGCTGCACAGCGTCGCCGACGCCGGCCATCGGCAGCGGCCTCGTGCTGCACGCGCAAGCGCCAGCTGCGGCTTCCGAGCCCCAGCACACGACGCGGCCGCTACGTCGCAGCGCGCATGCCTGCTGGTCCGCACCGGCGACGACCTGCACAGCATCAGAGATGCCATGGACGAAGACCGGCGTGCGGCTGCACGCGATCAAGCCCGACTCGCAGCGCTGCGGGCCGCGTGGCGCACCAGACGAGCTCGTCGCGGCTCCATCGCCCAACTCGCCCTCACCGTTCGAGCCCCAGCACGCAATCCGGCCATCGCGCAGCAGCGCGCACGCCTCACTGCCGCTCACCGACACCTGCGCAGCGTCGCTGACGCCGCTCACCACCACGGGCACCGCGCTCGAGCGTGTGCTCCCGTCGCCCAGACGGCCGAACCGCCCGTCCCCCCAACACTCGACGTCACCACCAGCGCGCAGCGCGCAGCTGACCCCCGAGCCAGACGCGAGCTGTGCCGCAGCCGGGCGCGCCACGGATCCGATCGACACCGATACCCAGCCAGCCAGGGAACACAGGATCAATGCCCCGCACACCGCCACGCGCCGACCCCAAATCCCCATGCCGCTCAGACGCTCACCGAGCCCCAAAGTCGCGCACTGCGCCACACAACCGCGCCGGTCTGGCACGCGCGCGCTCCTCGCGGACGCATCGCCAGCACGGCGCGGCGCCCGCGATGACCGCAGGGCCTCATCGCCGCGCCTTGACCCGGACGAGGTAACAAGTGCGTCACTCGAGCTTTACCCGCTGGTAACAGCACCTCAGCACCGTGGCTATAGGACTACACGCGTCAACACCGCGAGCGCCGTCAAGGAGACTGCCATGAAGACCCCACGTGTGCGAATCCCACATTCAGGAAAGCGTCGTCGCGCACAGGTGCGACCGGCAGTCGCCGCTCTGGCAGCGTGTGCTGTGGCCAGCATCGCGGTGGTTATGGGCTTTACCTCCGGTTCCGCTGCGGGCAGTCCGAACACCTGCCCAGCGGGCAGCATCCTCGAGGCCCCGACAAGCAGCTTCGGCCTGCCTCAGTGCGTAATAACCGCGACGGGGACTCCGGTGGGAGGCGTCAAGCACGTGTGGCTGATCATTCTCGAGAACAAGTCCTATGACGAGAACTTCACGGGGCTCAACCAGAACAGCTATCTGTGGCAGACGCTGCCCCAGCAGGGTGCGCTGCTGAACCACTATTACGGCACTGGTCACTTCAGCATGGACAACTACATCTCGCTGGTGTCCGGTCAGTCGCCGTCATACGCGACCCAGGACGACTGCTCGACGTCAGCCAACATGACCAACAACAACTCTGGGATCATCACCACCGGAACGGTCGGCACGGGAACCGACACCGACAACACGGCCGATGGCAGCGGGACGTTCACCAAAACGGCGACCACGAGCGCTGCGTCCAACGGCAACTTCGGGCAGCTCCTGGTGCACGGCGGCGTCGACGCCGCCCTCGGTAGCAACGGCTGCTCATACCCGACGGACGTGCCGACGGTGTTCAACCAGTTCAACGCTGCCGGCGTCACCTGGAAGGGCTACGCTCAGGACCTCGGGGGCGCTCAGCCGGTCGGTGCGACCCACTACGTGACGGGCAGCACGCCCGGGATCAGCGACACCGTTCCGGGCCGCGACGACGGGGCGTGCGGCTATCCGGGCACGTCGAGCGCGAACCCGGTCACCAACCCGACGAACCTCGTCGCGCCGACCGGTGACGTCTCAAGCTTCACGGGCGCACAGCCGGCCAACGCCAACGCCAACGGCGACCCGGCCGACCAGTTCGTGGCCAAGCACTTCCCGTTCGGTTGGTTCACGTCGCTGTCGGGCGAGTCTGCGGGCACCCAGAGCGGCGTCAGCTACCCGGCCGAGGCGGCGTTGAACGAACCGACCACCGTGGAATACGACGGGCCGGGCACGCCGACCAGCGGAGCGACCGACACCAACTGCGACCCCAACCACGTGACCAACCTCGACGATCCCACCTACGGGCTCGTGCATGACCTGGGCCTGGCGGCCACCGAGGTCCCGGCGTTCAGCTGGATCACGCCGAACAACTGCAGCGACGCCCACGACGCGACCTGCCAGGGCAACAACCTGTCGGGGGCGTTCAACGCGAACGGCACGCCCAACTACACACCCGCCGGTTTGCCGGCCTACGATCCGGAGGCGACGACGCCGGTCAACTACACCGGGGGGCTATACGCGTCCGACCTGTTCCTGCGCTACTACGTACCACTGATCGAGCAGTCGGCGGCATTCAAGGACGGCGGGCTGATAGACGTCACCTTCGATGAGGCCAACCCGCCGTTCACGGTCGGGAACAGCTTCAACAACGTGCCGGCACCGGGTGATTCGACGACCTATTCGGGCCCTGCAGACCAGCCGACCTTCGGTGCGACCGGGACCCAATATCCGGGTGCCAAATCGCTCTACGGCGCCTACGGCGCGCTCGCCGACGCCGCCGGGGAGAGCATCAATGGCGTCAACGTGCCAACAGAACCGACCGGGCCCAACGACCCCGAGGTGACCGACGGCTCGGGTGACCAGCTACAGCCTGGCCCCGGAGCCTCTGGCTTCATCGACCGGCCGACGGGCCTCACGGGCGAGAGCCCGAATCTGTCGGCTTCGCCGGGCACGGCGAGCGAGCCCGCGCTGGTGGCCCCCGGCTCGAGTCTCGTCACTGACGCCAAAATCAACGCCGACGACACCGGGCGCCTGGTCTCAGGCACCGACGCCGACGGCAACGCGATCCCGCCGGACACCTTCGTCGGAGCTGTCAGCGACACCGGGCCCTACGCGCTTTCGGCCAACGCCAGCGCGTCCACGGCGTCCAACAACTACGCCAAGCCATGGATCGGCACGTTCCAGCTGTTGAACGACAGCGGACAGCCGGTGACGCTGCCAAAGGGGTACAACGGAACTGTGACCCTCAGTGGCGAGGGCGCAACAGCGACCGTCGGCACCGCAAGCTGCCCGGCCGGCAGCGAGGCGGCGACCGCCAGCGCCTGCA
>JBEKSK010000243.1:0-5273 GCA_049517155.1 Solirubrobacteraceae bacterium | reverse complement strand
GGCGATCCGCGCCGACCGCCTCGACGGCGTGATCGACAAGACCGACTCCGCCGACCAGGCACGCGCGACGCTCCAGCACGTCCACGAGGGACGGCGCGTCTTCCCCGCCGGCTGGCAAGACGCCGTCCGTCCCAAGGGCCAGGGGGCCGAGGGCCTGAGCGCGCGCGAGTTCGCGATCCTCGAGCTGGTCGCCTCCGGACTTCGCAACACCGAGATCGCCAGCGAACTGACGATCTCGCCCAACACCGTCAAGTTCCACTTGAGGGCTGTCTACACCCAGCTGGGCGTGCGAAACCGCGTCGAAGCCGCTCAGGCGTTCGCCCGCATGCGCCGCGGCAGCTAGGCGCCGCGCGGCGGCCAGCGCCGCCGAAAAGCGCTGCCTTTGCTGGCCACCGGGGAGAGACCTACCCGTTTAGGCGGCCGGTCTTTACCCTTCGGCCCGAGCGCTCGGCGCCCGAATGCGCGGTCCACTGGCGCACCACGGCCCCTGTAGCCCGGACCATCCAGCGGACGCTACAGGGCCGCGCTCCGCTTCGTAGTACGCGGTGGGATCGATCGCAGCACCCATTTCGGTGCGGCCGCCAGCCACACAACTAGCACGGAGGAAGTTTGTGAGACCACCGAAATTGGCACTCAGGATGGCGGCAGGGAGCATTGCCGTCGCCGCGACTTTGGCTCTGGGCGTCGCCGGTGCGGCGGCTGCCCCGAACCCGGGTTTCGGAACTAATTTCCCGGTACTTGCCGGGGTGAACAACGTCAGTCCGCTGTTCACTGACGTATCTGCCGTTCTGCCGCTCGAGCAGGCTGAGGATGGACCGCAGACCGCGAACATCCCCACGCTCGCTTGGGTCGGCGAGGACGTCCGCCTCGTCGCCTGCGACGACGCGATCGCGGCCAACCCGCTCGGGTTGAACTCGATCGACTTGCAGCAGGCCAACTGGAGCTCGGGCTCAGGTAACGACCTGTGGACCGGCGACCAGGCTGCAGCCCCGGCGTTCGATAGCACCGGAGCCAACAACCTGGACGTGCTCAACACGAGCTCGGCGTTCTTCTTCCCGCCCAACGGCGTGGACGATCAGCGCAAGGGTTGCGTCTCGGCTGACATCAGCTCGGTGCACGCAGGCCTCGACGAGGTCAGCGTCAACGTGACCGACGAAGGAATCGGCGGTCCGGTGCGCGGCATCGCGCTCGATCCTCAGGTTGTCTACTCGGAGCAGTTCATCGTCATCTGGATGACGGCGAACACGCCGAAGATCACCGAGGCCTCGACCACGAGCCTGTCCTACCCGACCACGGCCGGCGACAACGGAACTCCGTCGCCGACCAGCCAGCTGACGACCGTGGGCCTCAAGAACCTCGGTACGTTCCTTGGCGACGGTTCGACGCCCGGCACGTTCGCTTCGCTTGACCAGTGGGGTCAGGACAAGCGCTACGACTGCGGTGGCTTCATCCCGCTCATTCACGACCCGGACTTCGAGTGCGCGAATGACACACCGACCACCAACAACGGTCTCGTGCAGGTTCGCGTGACCGGCTCGTTCCCGATCGAGGATCAGCCTCCGGCTACCACGAACGCGGACTACTTCAAGACCATCACTGGTGGGGGCAACCCCAGCAGCATCACGCTGCCGAACCAGTACGTCGCGCTCGCCAACCTGATGGCGGCGTCCTCGACCGAATACCAGGGCAAGGACGGCGGTCTGTGGGACATCCACGGCAGCCCGACGAACACCCTGGCGGTTCAGGGTCACGCCGGCGACGGTCCGGGTGCAACGCACTACCCGGCCGGCCTGTGCCAGTACGACGGAACGCTGTTCAACCAGACGACCGACGTTGTGGACGACTGCCTGTCCACCGGCGGCGCGCATCCGACCGGTAACCCGTTCGCGTTCTCCCGCGTCTTTGGTGACGTGACGAGCGTTGGGTTCACGATCGGTCCGTTCGACAGCCAGGCGCCGAATGCGACGCTGCTGAGCGACGGCACCCTGAACACCGACGACGCTCCGATGCCGGCTCTGCCGGTGACGGTGTCGATCGCCAAGGGTGGCATCGGTGGCGTGTACGGCGTGTCGAAGTGGCTGATCTACAGCCACGACTTCGACGGCTCGCCTGCCAGCCCGCTGTCTCTGCCGACACCGACGTCGGCTCTGACCTCGACTGGTACCGCGAACCTCTACAACCCGTACTACCAGGAGTACATCCCGTCCACGCAACGGCCCATCTCGGAGGCGTCAGGCATCACCGGCGTCTACAACGGTGGCGGCGCCGCTTCAAGCGGTGACGACTTCGTGGGCTTCAGCGACGGACACACCAGCCCGTACACGTTCTGGACGGCGCTTGACGGTTCGACGACTGACTCGAAGCCGGTCAGCAATGGCTGCCTCGAGTACGACTCGACCATCGATGGTGGTACCGACAGGGATGAGTTCAACAGCCAGAACCCGGCCGATGCCACTGGCATCGTCGAGGGCACCACGCCGGTGACCCAGGACGGTCACACGTTCAACGTGCCGGACGGCCTGTTCTACTACGGCACCCCGTACTACCCGACCTCGGTCGTCGTCTACACGGATGAGCGTGGCGAGGCCTATGTCGATTACAACCCGGGTACCGGTTGGTACAACAGCATCACCGCCGACGGCAATGGCGCCTGCGACCTGCAGGGGCTCTACGGCAAGGCGATCGGCACCTCGTCGATCACCGCGACGGCGAACTACCCGTACGAGTCAGTGCCTTACCCGGCAATCAACCCAAGCAACACCCTGGTCAAGACGGTCGACTCCGAGTGGAGCAAGACTCTGACGGCGTACCCGAAGGGCAACCTCTCGGGCAACGACATCAGCGTCGTCGTCGCTCACGGGCAGAACGTGAACGGCGAGCCCTTCTCGGGCGAGGAGGTCTGCGTGCAGGCCCCCGCCAACGAGTCGGTCACCTTCGACGATGAGAACCCGCTGACGGTCACGACGCCGCCGATCGATACGACCGGCAGCAGGCAGGTTGGTTCAACGACCCTGAACAACTACGACTGTGGTATTACAGGGCTCGACGGCAATGTCGCGTTCGACGTCGCCGGTTCCAACAACCCGACCAACGTGGATGTCCAGGCACTGTTCGTGGCTGAGCACATCTATCGTGACGTCAACATTCCGGCGCTCGGCCAGAGCGGCTCGGTTTCCTCGACCTCGCCTCCTGGCGTGCTCCCGGGTGACCCGATCAACACGGCCGTCCAGTCTGGTGCTTCCGGCTCCGCCGGCGGCAGCAGCGCCGGAACCAGCAGCACGAGCAACAGCTCGCCCTCCTCGAACGTTGGCGGCAACTCGTCGACGCTCGTGAAGGTGACGAACGTCTGCAAGGTGGAAGCGGTTCGCCTGCAGAGCAAGCGCGGGAAGTACTCCGTGTCGTTCAAGCTGTCCTGCTCGACAGCGAAGTCAGCGAGTGTCACGATCAAGGCCTTCAAGGCCAACGGTAAGCTGCTCCACACGTACCGGCTTACCGCTGCGACCAACAAGACCCTGAAGGTGAGCCTCTCAGGCAAGGTCCACCGCGTGACGGTGGTCGCCTAACCGACCAGGAGGCCTGCGCGTAAGCGCAGAGCTCAACAGGTAGCGCCCGGGGGCCCCGCAATGCGGGGCCCCCGGTGCGTTAACGCCCTCGCGGCGCCCCGCCTGTGGTGGCGCCGCCGGCGGGTCGCTTTGCCGGCGGGTGGCTCCGCCGGGCGCCATTGCCGAAGGCGTGGTGGCCCCAGTACGGCGAAGGGCGGCCTCGATCTCGTGCTCTGGATCGTGCCGGCGCTGGCGCTCGCCGGCGTGCTCATCCCCGTCGCGATCCGCCCGCGGCTGACGCTCTCGCGCCAGGCGCGCTCTTGGCCACGCCAACTGCTGCGCTCAGCGTGCTGACGCTTGCCGGGATCGTCGTCCTCGCCGGCTGGCCGAGCCTTCTGCCTCGCCATGCCAACCCGGCGATGCCGCTTGTTGGTGGCGCGCTGCGACCCTCTGGGCCCGGCTTGCGCTGGGCCTTCCGTCCCGACGGGCTGGCGGGCCCGATCAGCGCTGCCGGCACGCTGACCGTGCTCGTCTGGGGTCTGGATGGCCGGCGCGTACTACTTCACCGACATCGGCGCGCGCCGCTCGCCATCCACGCGACGTAGAGCCGGGCGCCCCGCCGCGGGGCCCGTCAGTGCCAGGCGCGCCGCGTCAGTGCCACGCCGTAGTGCGCCAGTTGTCGGTCGGCGACTCCGGCGCGAGCCAGGGCGGCAGGCGCAGCTCGACGTGCTCCGCGAGCACCTGGGCGTAGGGCTCATACAGCCGGCGGAAGCGCTCGAGCCGCTCGCGGATCGCCTCCGGGGTGTCGCGCAGCTCGACCCCGCTCGCGCGCACCTCGGCGATCAGCGCGTCGAAGTCGGCGGCCGGCAGGCGATCCACCTCGGCGGCATGTGGTTTCGCGCGGAACGTGTAGGCGAGGTCGGCGATCGCGTGGCGGCTGATCGCGAAGGTGAACCGCGCCTCCTCGACGGTCCCCTCCGGCGCGGCGCAGACGGCGAGCGCGCTCGCGTCGAGGATCGTGCACAGCGCCGAGAGCCAGTTCTGGTTGACGTGCTGGGAGCGGAAGTAGGCGAGGGTCGGGTATGACAGGTGGGTCTCCATCAGCTCGGCCGACCACACCTCCCAACCGCGCAGATAGTCGTTCAGCGCCGGCCAGCCGCCGTGTGAGGTCGCGCGGACGACAAGGCGTCCAGCCGACGGCGGCGACCCGGCCCGCGCGTCGAGCTGCGACACGGTCGTCTCTCGCCGCGAGAACGCCTGGTAGAGCGACGGTAGATAGCCGATCACAATCGTCAGCACGGCGAGCCCTGTCGCGGCGTCGAGGACTTGTACGACGCGTGCGAAGGTGCTGTGCGAGGCGAGCCCCGCCGTGCCGGAGCTGACCAGGGTCGCGGCGGCGAAGTAGACGTCGTCGCCGAAGCTCACGGCGGCGCCCGCCCGCAGGTGCGACCCGCCCGCCCACTGCAGGCAGGCGTAGCCGAGCATCAGCATCGCGACCCACAGGCCGAGGTCGAGCAGGAGCCCGAACGGACCGTACATCCCAAGCAGCGTGTCGCCCATGTTCTCGGGCAGCCGGCGCGCCAATGCTCGCCAGGGCGCCCACACGTAGATCGCGACGCGCCGCGCGAGCAGCGGATCGCGCTTGACCCGCCGCGGCAAAAGGAACGCCAGAAAGATCTCAAACAGCATCAGCGCGACGAGCACGCCACCGAGAACGCCGACGAGGATCCG
>JBEKSK010000242.1:0-4772 GCA_049517155.1 Solirubrobacteraceae bacterium | reverse complement strand
CTGGACTTCGACATCGAGGTCGGGCCGATCACCGACGGCGAGTACATGGTCGTGCGCTGGAAGGCGCACGGAACCTACGCTGGTGGCTTCCCCGGCACGCCGCCCGAGGCCACTGGCAAGTCCGTCACATTCACCGGCACCGATATCCTGCGAGTCGCCGACGGCAAACTCGCCGAGTATTGGGCCAACGCCGACAGCCTTCTCTTTTTCCAGCAGCTAGGCGTCAGCGAGGTCCCTCGGAACGCGACCCCAGTTGCAGCCTGACGTTGCCAGCGGTGTGACGGGAAGCCCTCCTGAGGAGAAGCAGCAGCTCGCTTTGGTTAGGGTAGCGTCGTCATGGATCTTGATGGTGCTTCATCTGCGCTGGTCGAGACCTGGGAGCGGATGGTTTCGGTCGTCCCTGGGGGCTGGTCTCGATCGGCGGACGGCGTGGTGGCGGCGGTGACGGGCGTCCCGTTGCCGACGCTGAACGGTGTTTGGGTCGGATCGGTGCAGGCCGACCCACGTGTCGTAGCCGATCTGCTCGATCGAGTCAATGCCACCGGGCTGCCGTACTGCCTCCAGGCGCGGCCGGACGCAGCACATCTACTCACCGACCTGGTCGCAATGCGCGGGATGGCCGTTGCCGACGACATACCGCTCATGGTCATCGACGAACCGGACGCGCTGAGACCGCTGCCTGCGACCGACGGGCTGGCTATACGCGTGCTAGCTGCGGCCGAAGCCGACCAGCACGCGCGGGTTGCCGCCGCCGGCTTTGAGGCGCCGGTCGAACCCTTCCTTCAGCTGATGACACCCGAGGTTCTCGACCTACCTGGACTTCGCTGCTACGTCGGCGACCTTGACGACGAGCCGGCTACTACCGGTCTCGGTGTGACGATCGGGTCCTACGTCGCGCTCTTCAACATCGCGACACCTCCCTCCCATCGCAGACGCGGGCTCGCGGCCGCGCTAACGGCGCGAGCTGTCAAAGACGGCTTCGAGAGCGGCGCAACGTGGTCGTGGTTGCAGTCCAGCGAAGCCGGCTACACGCTGTACGAGCGCCTCGGGTTTCGCACGGTCGCCCGCTGGCCCTGCTGGCTACACCCGGCCACGAACCCGTAATCGAATCGATCTTCACGACGATCGCGCGTGAGGTGCCGGCGGTCGAGGCGGACCTGTGCCTTTGGCCTTTGTTCGTCGTTGGGAAGTAGGGACAATCAGTGAATGGAGCTACGGCCGTCGTATCCGATCGGCACATCGCGACTGAGGTTGCGGCCACTGGGTTTCGAGGACACCGAGGAGTTGCTGGCGTACCGCGGTCGCGCCGACGTTTGCCGCTACCTGCCGTTTGAGCCGATGGACGAGGAGGTTTTGGCGGGCCGGCTGGCAGGCAATCTAGGCCGGCGGGAAATCACCGCTGAAGGTCAGTCGCTGACGCTCGGTGCGGAGCTTGCCGCGAGCGGACGACTGGTGGGGGATGTGACGTTGTTCTTTCACTCGGCCCGCCACGCCAGCGGGGAGATCGGTTATGCCTTCCACCCCGACATTGCGGGGCAGGGGTACGCAACTGAGGCCTGCACGGCGGTGCTGAATCTTGCCTTCGACGAGTTCGAGGGTTTGGGTCTGCACCGGGTTGTAGCGCGTATGGACGCCCGCAACAGCGCCTCAGCGCGGTTGGCATCTCGCCTGGGCATGCGCCGGGAAGCGCACCATCGCGCCAGCGAGATGTTCAAAGGCGAGTGGGCAGACGTGGTCGTCTACGCGCTACTGGATCACGAGTGGCACGCCCGCTGAGTGAGTGGCGTCCGATCAGCCTTTGCGACGCCCACTGCCTCGCTACCGCCGAGCGGACCGGCTCAACCATCGGCTCGTTCGACCAACGGCTCATCCGGGCCGCCAACAGCGAGCCGGAATCACGATCGTCGTCTCACCCGAGCAGGCGTCCGCCTGAGGCCGCGGGACCGCGCGTCCTCGCCACGGGCTCATGCAGCGCTCTCGGTCCAAACAGCCCGCGAACCGACCGCCACGGAAGCCGCTTAGATCTCGATCCTCTCGACGGCGCGCTGGGCCGGCCCGTTAACGACGTTGCCCTCGGCGTCGAAGCGCGAACCGTGGCAGGGGCAGTCCCACGTTGCGAGCGTGGATTCCACTGCACCGAGCAGGCGAGGTGAGGGCTTCGAGAAGGCGCACATTGTCGGCAACTCACTGGGCGGCCTCGTCGCGTTGCAGTTGGCCGCGCGTGGTCGCGCAGCGTCGGTCGTGGCGCTCGCCCCAGCCGGCCTAGTCGCTGCGGGGCAGGCCGATCTCGGCGAGGCGTGCGGCGATGAGTTTCCTCACGAGCGCCTTCGGTAGGGGCCGGTCGACGGGGAAGTGAAGCGAGCTCTTGGTCATCGTGTAGCCAGCAAGCTGATCGGCAAGCCGTGGCAGCACCGAGCCACTGAACGGTAGGTAGCTGAGGTGATTCTTGAACGCCGCAAAGCCCCCGATCGTCTTGCCGTGTACGCGGAAAGCGGGAAGGCGGTAGAAGATCACCTGCTCGGCCTCCGGCACGATCTCAAGGACCGTCCGGCGCAGCGTCTCAAGCGTGCGGCGCTTGGGCTCCTCGACAGCCCGCAGGTACTCGTCGACCTCTGCAGCAGACACCGGCACAGTCTAGAAGGGCGCACACGGACCGCAACGCGGCCGGGCGCAATCCCTCTACCGGGCATCGAGCGAGCGCCGCTGCTCCTTTGCCCCGGGGTTGCGGCACTGTGGTGGCCGAACAACCCGGCGGGTCTATCGTCCGGCCCATTCACCGAGGCCCGTGTGGTCCTTTGGCATGAGCGGCGTGTCGGCGCGAGCCTTGATCTCCTGTACCGCCCAGGAGTTGCCGTCCGGGTCACGGAAGCCAAAGAACGTGCCGCCGTCGCCTTCGGCCATGACCATCAGATCGCTGACGTCGACTCCTCGATCCAAGAGCGCTTCGCGCGCCGCGACAGCGTTGGAGACCACGAGCTGGAGGCCTTTCATCGAACCCGGCGCCATGTCGTTCTGCGACGGCAGATCCCCGAACACGATCGAGCAGCCGGAGCCCGGCGGGGTCAGCTGGGCGACGTGCATGTGCTCGCTGCGCGTTTCATGGTCCAAGCGGAAGCCCATCTGGTCCCGGTAGAAGGCAATCGAGCGCGTGATGTCGCTCACAGGAACAACGACGACCTCAAGCGTCCAGTCCATCGAGCACTCCTCTCTGTCGGGTAGGCGATCTGACACGAGCGCGAGCGCAGCACTCACGCGCTGAGCGCTTCACGAGCCAGCTTCGCGAATTCCGGATCAGCGGGCCGCTCAGACGCCACCTTCCGGTCCAGAAGTCGGCGTTCAATCCGTCCGCGCGAGCTCGGGTGCCTGCTCGATCGCACGGCTCACTCTGCGCACGACGCCGATGCGGTCGATGAGCCGGATCAACCCGGGATAGGTGGCCCCCGGGCTCACGTGAACCGCCGTCCCGTTGGTCCCGGAAACGAGCCGGACATTCGCCCGCTCGAACCAGCGTCCGCTGACAAGCATCGTGTTGGCGTCGTTTGGCACCTCCTTGACGAAGCCCCTCGATGTCCTGCACGGCGTGATCTGGTGCCGCGAGCCCAGCCGCTCGCGAAGTACCGCGGCGACCTCCTCGACGGTTACGCCGGACCGCGGGATCATGACTGTTGGCACAGGCACTCCTATCAAACGAGACACCAAGCAGGCTCCATCATCCTCTGCCGAAGCGATGCGCGGCGCACGCGAGGGCGCTCACGGTCGGTCACCCAAGGGGCACGCGGTAGAGCGTTAGTGGTGATTCGAGGACGAACAGGAAGCCGTCGAGGATGACGGGGGTCGGTTGGCCATAGGCGCCCGGGATGCGTACGGCGGTGTATGCGTGCGCTGTGTCGGGGTCGATTCGAACGACGTTCTGGTCTTGCACGGTCCAGATCCCGTTCGCGCCGCCGACGTACTTCGGCTGGCCGTAGCCGAACTCGCCCTCCGAGAGCGAAAACGCCGAGGGTAGGTGCCGGGCGAGCCGTTGACCGTCGAAACGCAGGAGTGTCTGATGGCGTGGGTAGTTGTTGAGGTCGAGCCACACGGAGTGCCCGGAGGCGACCATCCAGATCGCGCCCTGCGAGACCGGCCAGACGGAGACTGGCCGTGACATGCCTGGCGCGAGGTGGTAGAGCCCGTGCCCGGAGCTGTTGGTTGCCGGTGCAAGCCAGAAGCCGTCGGCGTTGGCGGCGATCAGTGGCCGGTCGATGTTCGGCATCCTCACTGTCTGCAGCACCGTGCCGGTTGTGGCGGAGACACGCAGGAGTTCGCTCCCGTGGGTGGTCAGGTTGTCGTAGATCCACACGTAGCCGTCGCCGTAGATCCACTCTGCGTCGGTGTCCGACAGCTCCGTGTAGGTCATCACGATCGGCCCGAGAACGTAGCCGTGTGGCGTCACGTGTGCGATGCGGACGTTTCCGCCGTCGGCGTTGCCGTTGATGAACGAGTTGACAACGAGCGCGTGGACGCCGTAGAGGCGTGGGTCGTCACAATTGCGGCTGCGCTGCTCGCTCAGCGCGAGCGTCGCAGGGTCAACGACCACCGAGTCGCAGCGGCCCGCACCCATTGCGTCGCTCGCCGAGGTGAATAGCGAGGCGTTGCGGCCGCCGGACAGGACCAGCTTCCCGTCGACCGCCGCAATCGCCTCGTAGGTCGCGCCGCGAGGCAGGGCGATAGATACAACCACCCGCTTTGCCGAGCTCGCTACGGGATCGGCGCCCGAGCTTCGCACGCCC
>JBEKSK010000241.1:0-4789 GCA_049517155.1 Solirubrobacteraceae bacterium | reverse complement strand
CGCGCCGGCGGGCAGCCTGAACCCTGCGGGCTCGCGGCGCCACGGCCGCGCCGCGAGCCCGCCACTCCACGCTCACGCGCCTGCGGCCGGCTCTAGCCCCGGGTGCTATCGCCGCCGCGCTCGCGCGTCCCGGCGGCCACGTGAAGGTATCGTTGCGCCTCGCATGGCCGCCGCCGTCAAGACCACCGTCACCGAGCTTCCCGAGTCGCGGGTGCGCGTGGAGGTCGTCGTGGCGCCCGAGGACGTCGCGCGGGCGACTGATGCGGCCGCGGCGCGGATCGGCCGCGACCTCAAGCTCCCCGGTTTTCGCAAGGGCAAGGTGCCGGCTGCGGTTGTGATCGGCCGCATGGGCCGTGAGGCGATCGTCGAGGACGCCGTGCGCGAGCGTCTCGCGCGCTGGTATTCAGCGGCGATCGGCGAGTCCGGGATCGTCACCGTCGGCGATCCCGACATCACGCTCGGAGACCTCCCCGCCGAGCACGAGCCGTTCGCGTTCTCGTTCGAGATCGGCGTGCGACCGGTCGCGACGCTCAAGCAGTGGCGCGGGATCGAGGCGCCGCGCCGCGAGCCGACCGTCGCCGAGGAACAGATCGATGCGCAGATCGAGCAGGCCCGAGACCGGCTCGCACGCCTGGAGGCAGCCGAACGCGCGGCGGCCGCCGGGGACTTCGTCGTCGTCGACTTCACGGCGACGATCGACGGCGAGCCGATCGAGGGGGGAGAGGGCCGCGCGCAGCTGATCGAGCTGGGCGCCGGGCGGCTGATTCCGGGCTTCGAGGAAGGGCTCCTGGGTGTGCGCGCCGGCGAGCAGCGCAGGCTCGAGCTGCGCTTTCCCGACGACTACGCGGCCGCCGAGGTCGCCGGGCGCGACGCGGTCTTCGAGGTCAGCGTGGCCGAGGTACGCGAGAAGATCCTGCCCGAGCTGGACGACGACTTCGCGCTCGAGGCGGCCGGTCTCGACTCGCTCGCGGAGCTGCGGGAGGATCTGCGCACGCGGCTGCTCGAGGTCGACGAGCGCGCGGTCGAGGGCGAGTTTCGGGGTGCTGTGCTCGAGGCCGCGGGGCAGGCCGCCTCGATCTCGCTGCCCGAGACGCTGATCGACGCTCGCGCCAGGGAGGCGCTGGAGCGCAGCCTGCACTCGCTCTCGCACCGCGGCATCAGCAAGGAGGCCTACCTGGAGATCGCCGGCGCCAGCGAGGAGGAGCTGATCGCAAGCGCGCGCCCGAACGCCGAGCGCGCACTGCGGGCCGAGGCGGTGGTCGCCGCGATCGTGGCCGCCGAGGCGATCGAGCCGAGCGACGACGAGCTGCTCGCAGCGCTCGAGCGCAGCGCTCAGCCCGACGAGAGCGGCCGCGTCAGCGACCCCAAGAAGCTGCTCACGCAGCTGCGCCGCGCCGGGCGCCTCGAGGAGTTCCGCGCCGACGTCGCCGCCGACCAGGCGCTCGAGCGCCTGGTGGCCGAGGCGGTCGCGATCACGCCCGAGCGGGCGGCGGCGCGCGAAAAGCTCTGGACGCCCGGGTCCTGACCGCCGCCCGGCGCGCTCGACGGCGCGCCTGCGGCGGGCGGGCGGACAGCGTCCGAAGCGGCCAGGGCCGGTTGGTAGACTCGCCTTGGAGGCGGTGCTGCTTTGCACTTGCCGGGAGGAATCGAGCCAGGCAAGCGAAACAAAGCGAGGACCATGAGCCCACTGATCCCGATGGTTGTCGAGCAGACCTCCAGAGGCGAGCGCGCGTTTGACATCTACAGCCGCTTGCTCAACGAGCGGATCATCTTTCTGGGGACGCCGATCGACGACCAGATCGCGAACCTGATCGTCGCCCAGCTGCTGCACCTGGAGAGCGAGGATCCCGACAAGGACATCTCGCTCTACATCAACTCGCCCGGCGGGTCGGTGTATGCGGGCCTCGCGATCTACGACACGATGCAGTTCGTCAAACCGGACGTTCAGACGATCTGCGTTGGCATCGCGATGTCGATGGGCGCGCTGCTTTTGGCCGGTGGCGCCAAGGGCAAGCGGATGGCGCTGCCGAACGCGAAGATCCTGATCCACCAGGTCAGCTCAAGCTTCCAGGGGCAGGCGACCGACATAGAGATCCATGCGCGGGAGATCATCGACGTGCGCAGGCGCCTGGACGAGATCATCGCCCTGCACACTGGCAAGTCCGTCGATGAGGTCAAGACCGACACCGAACGCGATTACTTCATGAGCTCCGAGGAAGCAACCGCCTACGGCATCATCGACCGCGTCATCTCCGAGCACTGAGCAGAGGCGATGGCGCGCCCGACCGATTCCAACGAACAGCTGTTGTGCAGCTTCTGCGGCAAGTCGCAGCGGCAGGTCAAGAAGCTGATCGCCGGGCCGGGCGTCTACATCTGCGACGAGTGCATCGACCTGTGTAACGAGATCATCGACGAGGAGCTCGTCGCACCCGCCAGCTTCGACATCTCCGACCTGCCCAAGCCGCGCGAGATCTACGACGTCCTCGACGAGTACGTGATCGGGCAGGACAACGCCAAGCGCACGCTGTCGGTTGCCGTCTACAACCATTACAAGCGCGTGCAGATGATGGCCGTCGACGACGCCGAGATCGAGCTGCAGAAGTCCAACATCCTGCTGCTCGGTCCGACCGGGTGCGGCAAGACGCTGCTCGCGCAGACGCTCGCGCGGATCCTCAACGTGCCGTTCGCGATCGCCGACGCGACGGCGCTGACCGAGGCCGGCTACGTCGGCGAGGACGTCGAGAACATCCTGCTGAAGCTGATCCAGGCCGCCGACTACGACGTCAAGAAGGCCGAGACCGGGATCATCTACATCGACGAGGTCGACAAGATCGCTCGCAAGGCCGACAACCCGTCGATCACGCGCGACGTCTCCGGCGAGGGCGTGCAGCAGGCGCTCCTGAAGATCCTCGAAGGGACCTCCGCCTCGGTGCCGCCGCAGGGCGGGCGCAAGCACCCACACCAGGAGTTCCTGACGATCGACACGACGAACATCCTTTTCATCTGCGGCGGCGCGTTCGCAAACCTCGACCGCGTGATCGAGCGGCGAATCGGTCACAAGGGCGTCGGTTTCGGGGCGGCGATCGCCGAGCGCCAGGCCAAGGACCCGGGGGAGATCTTCGAGCGCTGCCTGCCCGAGGACCTCGTGCTCTACGGGCTGATCCCCGAGTTCATCGGCCGCCTGCCGGTGATGTCGGCGGTCCACCAGCTGACCCACAGCGACCTCGTTGCGATCCTGACCGAACCGCGCAACGCGCTGGTGAAGCAGTTCCAGCGCTTCTTCTCCTTCGACGGCATCGAGCTGGTCTTCTCCGACGACGCGCTGGTCGCCGTCGCCGAGAAGGCGCTCGAGCGCGAGACCGGCGCGCGCGGCCTGCGCTCGATCATCGAGGAGGTCCTGCTCGAGGTGCAGTTCGAGCTGCCCTCGCGCCGCGACGTGAAGAAATGCGTCGTGACACGGGAGACGGTCGAGAAGGGTCTCACGCCGACGCTCGTGACCGAGGCGGTGCCGGAGGAAGAGGCCTCGAGCGGCGAGAGCCTCGAAGAAGCTGGCTGAGGCGGGCCTCCCGGCCCGGGGGTGACCGCGCCGCTAGCCTACGGCCCCCGTGTCCGTTCCACGCTCAATCGCAGATCTCGAAGCACGCACCCGGTTTGAGCCGGCCGAGGTCGAACCGCGCCTGATCGCGCAGTGGCTCGACTCGGGACTGTTTCATCCGCAACCCCTCGGCACGGCGGCGGAGAACTACTCGATCGCAATTCCGCCGCCGAACGTCACCGGGGCGCTGCACATGGGCCACGCGTTCGGGGGCACGATCCAGGACGTCCTGATCCGCCAGGCGCGGATGCGCGGGCAGCGCACGAAGTGGATCTTTGGCACAGATCATGCGGGCATCGCGACCCAGACGCAGGTCGAGCGCCAGCTGGTCCGCGAGGGCACGACGCGCGAGACGCTCGGGCGAGAGGCGTTCGTGGAGCGCACCTGGCGCTGGCGCGAGGAGTACGGCTCGACGATCGTCGAGCAGTACAAGCGGCTCGGCGCTTCATGCGACTTCGAGGACGAGCGCTTCACGCTCGACCGGGCCTACGCTGACGCGGTGCTTGCGGTGTTCGTCAAGCTCTACGAACGCGGTCTGATCAAGCGCGACAACTACCTCGTCAACTGGGATCCGGGGAGCGGCTCGGCGATCTCCGATCTCGAGGTCGAGGAACGCGAGCAGACCGACACGCTCTACAACATCGCCTACCCGCTCGCGGACGCCGGCGGGGAGATCGTGATCGCCACGGTGCGACCGGAGACGATGCTCGCCGACGTCGCTGTTGCGGTGCACCCCGACGACGACCGCTACAGCGCCCTGGTGGGGAAGGAGGTGATCCTGCCGCTCGTCGGCCGCCGGCTGCCGATCATCGCCGACTCCTACGTCAAGCCGCAGTTCGGCACCGGCGCGCTGAAGATCACGCCGGGCCACGACCCCAACGACTTCGAGATCGGCCGCCGCCACTCGCTCGAGGTGTTGTCGGTGATCGGCGAGGACGGGCGCATGCGCGAGTCCGCCGGCCCGGCGTTCGCCGGTTTGCTCGTCTCCGAGGCGCAGGCCGCCGTCGTCGCCGCACTCGAGGCGCAGGGCGCGCTACGAGCGAGCGAGCCATACACCCATGCCGTCCCGTTCTCGCACCGCTCGGGCGAGCGGATCGAGCCGCTCGTCTCGCTGCAGTGGTTCATGCGCATGGAGGAGCTCGCCGCACCCGCGATCGAAGCGGTCAAGGACGGCAGCGTCCGCTTTCACCCGGA
>JBEKSK010000240.1:0-4810 GCA_049517155.1 Solirubrobacteraceae bacterium | reverse complement strand
GGTGGCGACCGCGCGCCGGAGCCTGCTGTGCGCCGTGCTCTCCGGTGCGCAGGATCCGCTCGCGCTCGCGGCCACCGTCCGCGAGCTGCTCGCGGGCGAGCAGCGCACGGTTCGCGCGGCGGTCAGCAACAGCGCACCGCTTGAGGCCCTGCGGCGCAGCTTCCACGAGGCGCGCTGCGCGCTCGAGGTTGGCTCGCTGGCGAACGGCTCGAGCGCCGCGGTGGCCTGCGCTGATGACCTCGGCGCTTACCGGCTGCTGCTCTCACTCCAGGAGGACGACGGCCTGCGCCAGTATTGCGACGACGTGCTGGGCCCGATCGAGCGATCGCGCACCGGACACGGCGACGAGCTGCTGCGCTCGCTCGAGGCCTTTCTCGAGCACAACGGGAGCTGGGAGGCGGCCGCCCGCGCGCTGTTCTGCCACCGCCACACGCTGCGCTACCGAATGTCGCGGGTCGAGGAGCTGACCGGCAGACGGCTCGATCGAGCCGAGAACCGGATCGAGTTCTGGCTGGCCCTGCGCGGACGCGAGCTGCTCGGAGTCGCCAGGTGAGCGCGAAGCGCCCAGGACGGCGCCCCAGATCACTTCAATCGCGGCATCGAAATCGAGGAGGACGGTCGTGAAGGTCGGGATCCCCACTGAAACGAAGCCGGACGAGTACCGCGTCTCGATGACGCCGGCCGGAGTGCGCGAGCTGACCGAGCGCGGGCATGAGGCGCTGGTGCAGCAGGGCGCCGGCACGGCCAGCGGCTTCACAGATGCCGACTACGCCGCCCAGGGGGCGAGCATCGCGGCGGACGCGGACGTCGTATTCGCTGCCGCGGAGATGATCGTCAAGGTCAAGGAGCCGCTCGCTGCGGAGGTCGCACGCCTGCGTCCAGGCCAGGTGATCTTCACGTATCTGCACCTCGCGCCCGCGCCGGAACTGACGCGAGCACTGTGCGACTCGGGCGCGACCGCCGTCGCCTACGAGACGGTCGAGGACCGCCACGGGCGCCTGCCGCTGCTCGCTCCGATGTCGGAGATCGCGGGCCGCCTCGCGACCCAGGCGGGGGCGTTCATGCTGACCAAGCCGCTCGGGGGTCGCGGTGTGCTGCTCGGCGGCGTGCCCGGCGTCGCCGCGGCGAACGTGATGATCATCGGCGGCGGCAGCGTCGGCTCGAGCGCGGCCGCGGTGGCGATCGGGATGGGCGCCGACGTGTTCATCTTCGATGTCTCGGTTGACCGCCTGCGCGAGCTCGAAGCGGTGTTCGGGGGGCGCTGCTCGACCGTCTACTCCTCGACGCTGGCGATCGAGGAGATGCTTCCGCGCACCGACCTGGTGATCGGCGCGGTGCTCGTCGTGGGGGACCGTGCGCCGTTTGTGATCCGCGAGCGCCAGCTGGCGCTGATGCGGCCCGGAGCGGTGATGGTCGATGTCGCGATCGACCAGGGGGGCTGCTTCGAGACGTCCCGCCCCACGACTCACCACGACCCGACCTTCGTGGTCGACGGCATCGTCCACTATTGCGTGACGAACATGCCGGGTTCGGTGCCGGTCACCTCGACCAACGCGCTGGCGAACTCGACGCTTCCCTACGTGTTGTCGCTGGCGCAGCTGGGAGTCGCCGGCGCGATCGCGGCCGATCCCGGGCTGCGCCTGGGAGTCAACGTGGCCGGTGGCGTGCCGACGCACCCGGCGGTCGCGCGCAGCGTCGGTGAAGATTGTGTCGACGTGGAGGCGGCGCTCGCCGCCTCAAGCTGAGTGCCCGCCACGGAACGTGACTACGAGAGGAGCCGCAGTGCGCAAGCTTGAGAACTTCATCGACGGTGCCTTCCAGCCGTCGCTCGACGGTGCCACCGAGCCGGTGCTGAACCCGGCCAACGGCGAGGAGATCGCCCAGGCGCCGCTGTCGGGCGCAGCCGATGTCGACCTCGCCGTCGCGGCCGCGCGGCGTGCCTTCGACGGCTGGTCCCAGACCACGCCGGCGGAACGCGCGAGCGCTCTGCTCGGCCTCGCCGCCGCGATCGAGGATCACGCCGAGGAACTCGCGCGCGACGAGGCGATCAACGCGGGCAAGCCGCTGGCGGCGGTGCTGAGCGACGAGATCGGCGTGATGGCCGACAACCTGCGTTTCTTCGCCGGTGCCGCGCGATGCATGGAGGGCCGCGCGGCCGGTGAGTATATGGCCGGCCATACGTCGTTCATCCGCCGCGAGGCGGTCGGCGTGATCGGCCAGATCGCGCCCTGGAACTACCCGATGATGATGGCGGTCTGGAAGATCGGCCCGGCGCTCGCCACCGGCAACACGATCGTGCTCAAGCCGGCCGAGACCACGCCGATCACCACGCTGCGGCTCGCCGAACTGGCGGCCGAGTGGCTGCCGGCCGGCGTGCTGAACGTGGTCTGCGGCCACGGCGACCCGGCCGGCCAGGCGCTCGTGGAGCATCCCGAGGTCGACATGGTGTCGCTGACCGGTTCGGTGGATACCGGCAAGCGGATTGCCGCGGCGGCGGCCGCGACGTTGAAGCGCGTGCACCTCGAACTGGGGGGCAAGGCGCCGGTGATCGTCTTCGACGACGTCGATCTCGACAGCGCGCTCGAGACGATCGCCGGCACCGGCTACTACAACGCCGGCCAGGACTGCACCGCGGCGACGCGCGTGCTGGCCGGCGCGAAGGTCTACGACGAAGTCGTCGCCGGCTTGGCCGCGCAGGCCTCGGGACTCGTGCTCGGCGACACGCTGTCAGCAGACACCACACTCGGGCCGCTGAACTCGGCGCGCCAGCGCGAGCGGGTCGAGGGCCTGCTGGCGCGCCGCCCGGCGGCGGCGGAGCTGGTGACCGGCGGCGTGGAGCCCGACGGGCCCGGGTTCTTCCTCGAGCCGGCGGTCGTCGCCGGCCTGCAACAGGACGACGAGCTGATTCAGCGCGAGATCTTCGGCCCGGTGATCACGGTCCAGCGTTTCAGCGACGAGGCGGAGGCGATCGCCTGGGCCAACGGCACCCCCTACGGCCTGGCCTCTTCGGTCTGGACGCGCGATGTGGGACGCGCGCTGCGGGTCTCGAAGGCGCTGCGCTTCGGCTGCGTGTGGATCAACGACCACATCCCGCTGGTCAGCGAGATGCCCCACGGCGGCTTCAAGCAGTCCGGCTACGGCAAGGATCTCTCGATGTACGCGCTCGAGGACTACACGGTTGTCAAGCACGTGATGGCGAACATCGAGTTCTAGCGATCGCGCCAGCGCGGGGCGGAGCGGTTCAGCGCGGCGGCAGCGGCTGGGCCGCCGGCGTACGCAGTGCGTCGGCGAGCAGTGCGAGGTAGCGCGGCCAGTTGGGCGACTGGCCGCAGTCCTCGTCGTGGGCGATCGTCGTGGCGACCATCTGGATCAGCACTGGCAGCTCGCAAGCATCGAGATCTCCACGCAGGCGACCACTCGCCTGGGCCCGTGCGAAGGTTGCGCACAGTGGTGCGAAGACGCGCTCGCCGAGCTCCTGCTTGAGCGCGGCCCACTCGCCTGCCTGCGCGAGCACCTGCACGAGGGCCATGCTGCGCTCCTGGCTCTCGAGCAGCGCGCCCATGCCCGCGAGCAGGCCCTGCCAGGGGTCGGCGGCCGCGCTCGCGGCGGCGATTCGCGGCTCGAGCTCCGCCAGGCGTGCTTCGATGATCGCGACCAGCAGCTCCCGCTTGCTCGGGAAGCGCCGATAGAGCGTGGCCGGGCCGACCCCGGCGCGCCGCGCGATCTCCTCCATCGAGACCTCGAGCCCGTGCTCTGCGAAGGCGTCGCCTGCGGCGGCGAGGATGCGGTCGTGGTTTCGCTGCGCGTCCGCGCGCAGTGGCCGATCGGGGCTCGCGGTGGCCATCGCGCCACGAAGCCTAGCAAAAGTGGAGCCCAAGCTATCACTTGTGCTAACGTCCGGCGCGAAAAATTTCAACCGTGAACGGCCCAACCTGCGGAGGTAGTTCGACATGAGATCGCTTGCCAGATGGTGCATCGCCCACCGACGAATCGTGATCATCGCCTGGGTAGTCGCACTGATCGCCGCCAACGCGATCGGCCAGGGAGTCGGCTCGGACTACAACAGCAACTTCAAGGGGCCGAGCACTGCAGGGTCGCAGCAGGCCCTCAACCTGCTGGCCAAGTACTTCCCGACGCACAAGGGCGACTCCGCCTCGATCGTGTTCGAGTCCAGCGCGCCGATCACCAGTTCCGCCGTCCACGTGGCGATCACCGGGCTGCTCACCAAGGTCGCGAGCCTGCCGCATGTCAGCGACGTAGTCACGCCCTACGCCGGCGCCCACGCGATCTCACCCGGCGGGCACATCGCCTACGCGACCGTGCTCTTTGACGAGCGCTCCTTCGCACTGCCCAAAGCGGCGATCGACGCAGTCATCAACACGGCCGAGGGGGCTCGCACCTCGACGCTGCAGATCCAACTCGGCGGCTCGCCGATCGAGCAGGTGCAGCCGCCCAAGACCGGTCCCTCGACCGGTGTCGGCATCCTTGCCGCGCTGATCATCCTGCTGATCACGTTCGGGACCCTGGTGGCGGCCGGTCTGCCGCTGATCATCGCTTTGCTCGCATTGGGCACCGCGATCGGGCTGATCGCCGTCCTCACGCACGTGGTCGACGTAGTCAACTTCACGCCGGAGCTGGCGGCCATGATCGGGCTGGGTGTCGGCATCGACTACGCGCTGTTCATCGTCACGCGCTACCGGTCCGGACTCGACAGCGGCCTCGACCCGGATGAGGCGATCGTCACGGCGATGGATACCTCGGGCCGGGCGGTCCTGTTCGCCGGCGTGACCGTCGTGATCGCAATGCTCGG
>JBEKSK010000239.1:0-5759 GCA_049517155.1 Solirubrobacteraceae bacterium | reverse complement strand
CTGGGGCGAAACGTAGGCTCCGGCGCCGAGCAGCTTGATCAGCAGCAGGCTGCCGAGCACGCCGAACACGAGTCCGATCGCCGCGCCGAGCAGGCTGACCCCGATCCCCTCGCCGAGCACCAGCGCGGCGACCCGCGGCGCGCTCCAGCCAACGGTGCTCAGCAGCGCCAGCTCGCCCTGGCGCTCGAGCACCGACATCGCCATCGTGTTGGTGACGCTGATCGCGCCGAGAATCAGCGCGATGATGATGATCACGAGCGTCGCGCTGTGGATCAGCGCGCCGTTGGCTCCCGCGCGCGCCGCCTCGCCGGGGTCGGCGATCACCTGCGTCCCCTGAAACTCGCGCTGGATCGACCGCGTCGCGGCGGCCGTGCTCGCGCCCGGCGCCAACTGAACCGGGATCGTCGTCGCCTCGCCGGCCATGCCGCTGATCGCCTGCGCCGAGGCCAGCGGCAGGACCGCCCCCTCGTCCTCGTAGGGCACGCCCGAGTGGTAGACGCCCGAGACGGTGAAGCGCCGCCCTTCGACGAGTCGCGTCGAGCCGGGTTTCAGGTGCAGGGTCGCGGCGAGACCGCTGCCGACCGCGATCGTGCCGGCGGCCGGCTGGCGGCCGCTGGCGAAGACGAGCCGGCGCGCGAAGAAGCCCCGCAGGTCGGCGCCGAACACGAACGCCGAAGGGCTCCCCGCCACCTTGCCGACGATCAGCACCAGCGGCGTGGCGCTCGCCACATCGCGGTTGCGATCCAGTCGCGCCACCAGGCTCGTCTGCAACACCGACACGGTCGGGTCCGACACGCCCGCCTGGAACACCCCGAGATCGGAATCCCCAAGGTGAATGAAGCCGGCCGCAGTCTGGGTCAGCCCGTCGCTGACTGACAGCAGCGCGACGATCGTGGCGACACCGAGACCGACACCAAGCGCCGTCAGCAGGGTCCGTCCGATCCGTCGAGCCACGGGCGCCCGTCACACTACCGCCGAGCGCGGCCGGGCCGGTGGTCGCGACGTTGCAAGCCGTGCTTGGCGGCTCTCGCCGCAGACGGGTGCTCTAACCTCGCCTGAGGGTGGCTGCCTGCTTCGCCGCTCCGATGGCACCCGCCCCGGGTTTACGGGAGCGACGCACTGGAGGCATGACGATTCCCGCGACGAGCATCCGAGCACACCTACGGCGCGCCGGCGTGGCCTCGGCGGTGGCGATCTGCGCGCTGACGATCGGCGCCGTCACCGCGCACGCGCAGGCCCCGCTCGGCTGGAGCACCGCAGTGCATTCGGACTCCTTAGGGGGCGTGAAGGGAATCACGGCGATCAGTTGTCCGTCGGCCTCGCTGTGCGTCGCGGTCGACGGCAATGGCAACGTGCTCTACAGCAACTCGCCGGCCACCGGGGCGTGGAGCACACCCGTGCTTGTGGACCCCGGGACGCATTCGTTCACCGCGATCTCCTGCCCGCTGACCACACTGTGCTTCGCCACCGACAACCATGGCTCGGTGTACTGGAGCATGGCGCCAACGAGCGGGGTCGCGTCGGCGTGGACCCAGGAGTCGATCAACGACGGCACGACCCAGCTGAACGGGATCTCCTGCCCGTCGAGCGCTCTGTGCGTCGCGGTTGACAACGTAGGCGACATCCTGACGTCGACCACGCCGCAAAGCGGTGGCTCGGGCTCGTGGGCGAAGACGCCGGTGGACGTCACCCCGGTCACCGCCATCACCTCCGTCTCCTGCCCGACGACCTCACTGTGTGTGGCAGCCGACCACGCCGGCAACGCCCTGGTGCCCGCGACGCCGACCAGCTCGACGTGGCCGGCCGTGCAGCTCACTGGAAACTCTCCGGTGCTGGCGCTTTCGTGCAACAGCTCGGCGGAGTGTGTCCTGGCAGCCCAGGACGGCACCGTGTATGACACGGCGAACATCGCTGCGCCCGCGGTCACCTGGTCGTGGACCGATATCGACAACGGCAACCAACTGACGGCGGCCTCCTGCACCAGCGTCGGCGACTGCGTCATAGCCGGCAGCGACGGAAAGGTTCTGGAAAGCGACAACGTCACCAGCGGGCTGCCGGTGTGGACAGCGACGCCGATCGACCCGGGCCACGCGCCGACCGCCGTCTCCTGCCTGTCCGCCGGCCTGTGCGTGGCCGCCGACAGTAGCGGCTACACCGTGGCTGCCACGCTCGCGGCACCGGTCGTCGTGACCGGCGCGGGCACAGCCTCCTCGCAGACGACGGCGACGCTGACCGCGACCGTCAACCCGACCGACGCGACCCTCGCGGACTGCCATTTCGACTATGGGGCAACCGCGGCGTACGGCTCGAGCGTTCCCTGCACGGTGGTCCCGAGCGCGACCGGCGGGGCGCAGGGCGTGACGGCCACGATCAGCGGCCTGAGCGCCTCCACCACCTACCACTTCCGGATCGCCGCCTCGAGCGGTGTCGCGACCGCCGACGGCGCCGACGCCAGCTTCACGACTCAGGCGCCGCTGAAGGCGACCCTCTCGATCAGCGGCACACCGGCGGTTGGAAACACGCTGACCTGCAAGGCGACCGTCACGACGACGGCGGCTGAGACGGTCAGCTACCAGTGGACGCGGGACACGGTCGCGATCGTGGGAGCGACGGCGACGACCTACGTGATCGTCGCCGCTGACGAGACCCATCACCTCGCCTGCGAGGTGACCGTCTCGGGCGACGGCGGCAGCGCCACCTCGATCAGCGGCTACGACGGGGTGCCGGCGCAGTCGGGGGCCACGGTCACCGAGAGCGTCGTCGGCACGGCCAAGCGCGGAGCGGTCTCGGTCAGCGCGCCCGTCACCTGCTCGCGCCAGTCGACCGCCGGCTGCACGATCACCCTGGTGCTCGTGGGGGTCTCCACGGCCCATCACCGCAGCACCAAGGTCGCGGTCGGATCGGCGAGCGCCAAGCTTGCCGCCGGAGCGACGAAGACGCTGTCGGTGACGCTGAACGCCGCCGGGCGCAAGCTGCTGCGCAAGCAGCACACCCTGTCGGTCACGCTCACGGTCAGCGGGACGCTGATTGGGACGCTCAAGGCGACGCTGCAGACCGACAAGCTCACCTTCGCGCAGAAGGGCAAGCGCATTGCGGCGCACCGCACTCGCTAGCGCAGCCGCGCTCGCACTCGCCGGCGCCCTGCTGGCGCCCGCGTTCGCCGGTGCACAGGCTGCGGCGGCCAAGGTGGTCTCGCCGACGCCCTACATGGGCTGGGACACCTACTTCGCGCTCACCGGCGGCTTCAACGAAACCTCGATTCTGCAGCAGGCCGCGCTGCTCAAGTCGACCGGACTGGAGGCCGATGGCTACCGCCTGGTCTGGCTCGATGCCGGCTGGTGGCATGGCGCGCGCGACGCGCAGGGCAACATGACCGTCAGTCCGACGCAGTGGCCGCACGGGATCGCCTGGCTGGCGGCCACGCTGCACGCCAACGGCTTCGAGCTCGGCGTCTACACCGACGCAGGCTCGACCGGCTGCGGCACGGGCGGCGGCGCCTTCGGGCACTACCAGCAGGATGTCAACACGCTCGCCTCGTGGGGCGTGGACGCGCTGAAGGTCGACTGGTGCGGCGGCAGCGCGGCCAGCCTGGACCCGGCCACACAGTACGCGCAGATCCACGCGGCGATCGTCAACAACTCGAGCCACCGGCCGATGATCCTGAACGTCTGCAACTTCGAAACGCCGGGCCAGAAGTCGGCCGGGGTGCCGGACTTCAACCAGTCGGCGTTCGACTCCTACTCGTTCGCCTCGACGCTCGCCACGAGCTGGCGCACCGACACCGACGTGGGCGCGCCCGGCAACGTGCCGTTCAGCTCCGTGCTGCGCAACATGGACGCCGACGCGACATCGCCGCTGGCGGCGGGACCCGGACATTGGAACGACCCGGACTACCTCGGGCCCGGCCAGGGCATGAACGCCGCCCAGTTCCAGACCCAGTTCAGCATGTGGGCGATGCTCGCGGCGCCGCTGATGATCTCCGACAGCCTCGTGACAATGAGCCAGGCCAGCCTCGCCACGGTCTCAAACAAGGCGGTCATCGCGATCGACCAGGACCCGGCCGGCGTCCAGGGAACGCTCGTATCGGCTTCCGGCAACGGCGAGGTTTGGAAGAAGCCGTTGATCAACGACAGCTGGGCCGTCGCGCTGCTGAACCGCGGCTCAACCGCGATCACGCTCGCGACGACGGCGAGCGCGCTCGGGCTGCCCGCAGCCCACTCCTACAGCGTCACGAACCTCTGGAACAACCAGCGCTCGAGCTCCGCCGGCTCCTTCAGATCGCAGGTCGGCGGCGACTCGACCGTGCTGCTGCGCGTCACCCCGGTCCCGGCGAACGGCTGAGCGCGCACCGCAGGCGGCCTAGAGCCGGTTGCAGGTCTGCTCCGCGGCCGCGACCGCCGCACCGCTGAGGCCGGGAGCTGTGTCCCTGATCACCGTGCGGCAGACCTGGCGCTCGGCCGCTCGCAGCCGGGCGCGGTTGCGCGAGCCGGCGAGGGTGCAGACCTCGCTCAGCTGCGAGCGCTCGGCGGCGGTGAGCGCGTTGGCGGCGGCGCTGGCGACCTCGCGCCTGCAAACCGCGACGGCTGCCGCGAGGCCCGCTGAGGGGCTCGCCGGCGCGCCCGTCCTGGCCGCGGTGGTGGTCGATGCGGAGCTGACGCTCGATGTGGTCGTGCTGGCGCTCGACGTCGTGGTGGTGGTGGCGCCCGCCGTCGTCGTCGTGGAGCTCGACGTCGTCGGAGCGGAGCTCGACGTGGTGGTGCTCGCGCTCGAAGCGGCGCCGCTTGCGGTCGTGGACGTGACCGCCTTGGCGCCGCCGCCGCAGCCGGCCGCGAGTGCGCCGCAGGCGAGCAGTGCGGCCACATGCAGAAACGGCTTGCGAGTCATCGGCCACCCCGGCGAGTTCGAAACGGCAGTGGCCGGAATCTAGACGACCGCAGGCCCGCCGGCGATCCCGCGGCGAGCCGGTCAGGCGCTCTGCGCCAGTGGCTCGGGCGCCGGCCTCGCGCCGGGGCCCTTGCGAACCTCGATCTCGCCGGTTCGCAGCGGCGCGCCGCAGTGCGAGCAGTGCAGGCGTGGATCGGCGTCGTGGTGACAGGCGGCGTGCACGATCACCCGCGGCGGGCCGGCCGGCCCGGCCGTGTGCTTGTCGCCCCACTGCAGCAGGGCGATCAGGACGGGATGTAGATCCGCGCCCTTGGCGGTCGGGTGGTACTCGTAGGACTCAGGGTGCTCGCTGTAGAGGCGCCGGCGCAGCAGGCCCTGCTCCACGAGCGTGTTCAGGCGGTCGCTGAGGATGTTCGGCGCGACACCCGTGTTGCGCCTGATCTCGGCGAAGCGGCGGCTGCCGAGCAGGACCTCGCGCATCACGAGCAGCGTCCAGCGCTCCCCCACGACGGCGAGCGCGCCGGCGATCGAGCAGTTCTGGGTCTCGAACGGGCGATACGGCATGAACAGGAGCGTAGGGCATCTGGTTGCAAGATGCAATCGACTGTTGATACCATCGCGATCCGCTAGCAGATTGCAACCACCACCCAGACCCCCAGGGCACGGCCGGAGGACCAAAGATGGCGCCCAGGACAGACACGCAAGCAGCACCGCGACGCCGGCTCGGGCGCGAATGGAAGGTCCTGATCGTGGTGTCGCTCGCGGTGTTCATGTCGAGCCTCGACCTGTTCATCGTCAACATCGCGCTGCCCGCGATCCGGCGCGGCTTTCCCGGCGCCGGCGTCGGCGGCCTCTCGTGGGTGCTCAACGCCTAC
>JBEKSK010000238.1:0-4839 GCA_049517155.1 Solirubrobacteraceae bacterium | reverse complement strand
CAGCCAGCCCGGGATGTGAACGCCGATCGAGGTCGTGCCGATCCAGCCGGCCAGTTGCATCTCGTTGACCTCTTCGCCGACCATCACCAGCAGCACCACGCAGAGCATCGCACCGGTGATGATCAGCAGCCGGCGGTAGGGCAGGCGCTGGTGCAGGCCAAACGTCAGGACGCCGACCGCCGCGGTCGCCAGCAGTCCCAGCGCGACGCCCTCGAGCACGACGCTCGACCCGAAGTGGACCCGCAGGGTCTGCAGGAACAGAACCACCTCGAAGCCCTCGCGATAGACCGAGGTGAAGCCGAGCAGCGCGAAGCCGAGCAGCACGCGCCGCAGGTCGGCGTCGCCGGTCGAGCCGAGCAGCAGCCTGCGCCGCTTGTGATGGTGAGCGATCCAGCCTGTCCAGTACATCCTGTGGAAGAACCAGTTCATCACCACGAGCAGCACGATGATCGCGGGGATCCCGGTGGCAGCCTGCACGTCGAGCTCCTGGCCTCCGACTGCTCCGATCAGCCAGATCGCGAGAAACCAGGTTCCGACGCTCGCAAGCAGTGCGAGGGCGCCGCCGGCCGCGACCGGCCGGCGATAGACCCGGTTGGCGCCGAGGAAGCTCGCCGTCACCGCCGCCAGCACGAGGATCGTCTCTAGTCCCTCGCGGAAGACGAGGATCGCGCTGTTCACGACGGCCGTGGTCCGGCTCACCCCGACGTGAGCCGCGGCCAGCGCGGCCGGGTCAGGCGTGCCGCCGCCGGCGTGCCAGCCGAGCACCACGGCGACCGCGGCGACCGCCAGCACGACCAGCGCCCAAACGTAGAAGAAGACCCGGGAGCGGTCCCTCTCGCGTTTGGCGGCGTGCGACTCCCGCTGTGTTCTTTGCCGGCGCAAGTTCTTTGGCTGGTGCGTGGACCGGACGCAGACGCCCGAAGTTAGGCAACCCTAACAGGCTCTTGGCGCTGGGGTCAAAGCAAAGATCAGCCGGCTTGGGACGCCGTAGCTGGACCGTCAGCGCCGCTCCCCGCGGCGCGCAGCCATCGGCGCGCTCGACTGCGTTAGACCGGGACCGTCGATTCGCGCTCGATCTGGGCTCCGAGCGCTCTCAGGCGCTCGTCGATCCGCTCGTATCCGCGGTCGATCTGCGAGACGTTGCCGATCTCGCTGCGGCCCTCGGCGCACAGCGCCGCGATCAGCATCGCCATGCCGGCGCGGATGTCGGGCGACTCGAGGCGTTCGCCGTGCAGGCGGCGGGGACCGGTGACGATCGCGCGGTGCGGGTCGCAGAGCACGATGTCGGCGCCCATCGTCGCGAGCTTGTCGGTGAAGATCAGGCGGCTCTCGAACATCCACTCGTGGATCAGCACGGAGCCCTCGGCCTGCGTCGCCAGAGCAACCGCGACGCTCGTCAGGTCGGCCGGGAACGCCGGCCACGGACCGTCCATCACCTTGCGCTTGTAGCCACCGAAGTCGGCCTTGACGACGAGTCTCTGGCCGCCGGGAATCAGGATGTCGTTGCCGTCGAATTCGCTGTGCAGCCCGAGTTGGTCGAAGACCAGGCAGATCATCCGCAGGTCGGCGGGGATCGTGTCCGTGATCCGAAGCTCGCCTCCCGTCACACCGGCGAGCGCCATGAAGCTGCCGATCTCGATGTGGTCCGGAGCGATCTCGTGCGCGGCACCGCCGAGGCGCTCGGCTCCCTCGACGGTCAGCAGATTCGAGCCGATGCCCCCGATCCGGGCGCCCATCTTGACCAGCAAGCGCGCCAGATCCTGCACGTGAGGCTCGCACGCCGCGTTGTGGACGACCGTCGTCCCGGGCGTCAGCGCCGCCGCCATCAGCACATTCTCGGTCGCCATCACCGAGGGCTCGTCCATGAAAACGTCCGCAGCTCGCAGTCCGTGCTCGGCGTGAAGGATGAAGGCGCGGTCATGGTCACAGACGGCGCCGAGCGCTTCAAAGGCGTCAATGTGGGGATCGAGGCGGCGGCGTCCGATGAAGTCGCCGCCGGGCGGCGGCATCTCGGCGCGGCCGAACCTGGCCAGAAGCGGGCCCGCGAGCAGGAACGAGGCGCGAATCTGCTCGCCCAGCGCGGGGTCGACGGAACTGGCATCGACGTCCGCTCCGCAAAGCGTGAGCTCGTTCTCGCCCTGCCAGCGGACGTCGACGCCGAGCCCCTCCAGGATCTCGAGCATCGCGTCGACATCACGAATGCGCGGCACATTGGTCAGCGCAAGCTCGGCATCGGTCAGCACCGAGGCAGCCAGGACCGCCAGCGCACCGTTCTTGTTGCCGGCGGGCACAACCGTTCCGCTGAGCGGCGCGCCGCCTTGAATGACGAACTTCTCCATCGCTGGTGCCAGCGCCCAAGCCTACACCGAAGCCGTCGGGCAGCCGGGCCGGACTGTGCGAGCGCCCCCGGGAGCCCGTAAGCGAACGTATGTTCTGCAATTCTCATTGCACATGCGAGTCGCTTTTTTGGCTCCATGGAGCCCTGTAGTTGCCGCCAGTGCCATCCCAGCGGCCACTCTTTGCCGTTCCATCCGATCTGCCCCGCACCATACGAACACATGTTCTGGCGCGCCCCACACCCGAAGGCTCCCCTCCGCGCCGTGCACCGCGCGCGCGACCTCGCCCGTGCCGCTCTGCTCCTCGAGCCGCCGCTCGAAGATGCCCACGAGCTCGTCGCTGCGCGCGCGTTCCACCCGCACCGTGCGCCGCTGCGTCGCCAGTCGACGCAGCGGCGGCCCGGAGCGGTGCTGGCACGTCCGCAACACTGCATCACACCGCTGGTCCGGTCGGCGCCCTGCAGCCGTGAGCTCGCGGGTCGTCGCTGACGCTGGGAGGCAGGCCGGCAACAAACGCACCCCGCCGGGGCTCTGCAGGTCCGGGAGTCCCGGCGATCGGGGTGCGGACTGGCGCGGAGCGTTATGAACGCTCGCCGTGTTGAATGCCGCGTGCGGCAGCTAGAGTCGCGTCATGAGCGGTCCGCGCGGGGCTTCGCGCTCGTCGGCGGCCCCCACGGCGCCCGGTCAACCGATCCGGCCTGAGCGTCCCTACGGCGGCGCCGTCGCCGCTGCAAGCCGACGCCTGGGGTCGCGGGCGTGCTGGCCGCTCGCAACCCTGCTCCTGGTCGCGGCGCTGGCGCGGCTGCCCACGCTCGGCCTGCAGAGCTTCTGGTACGACGAGGCCTTCACCCCCGTGCACGTGTTGCACCCGGGTCTCGTGGCGACGCTGAACTCGATGGTCGCGCGGGAGAACACGCCACCGCTCTGGTTCGTGCTGGTGTGGGCCGTCTCGCGTGTGCTCGGCACGGGCGTCGTCGCCCTGCGTCTGCTTTCGGCCCTGGCCGGCATCGTTCTCGTGGGCGTCGGTTGGGCGATCGGCGCGCAATTGGGCTCGCGCCGCACCGCGGTCATCCTCGCGGCGATTCTGGCCGTCAGCCCGCTGTTTGTCTGGTATTCGCAGGAGGCGCGCGCGTACGAGCTCTACGCGCTGGCGAGCGCCGTCTCGCTGCTCTACTTCCTGCGCGCCTACCGCAGCCCTGGCGGCGCAGTACTTGCGCTGTGGGCGTTGAGCTCGGCGCTCGCGCTGCTGTCTCACTACTTCGCCGTCTTCCTGGTTGTTCCCGAGGCGCTGCTGCTGCTGCGGCGGGCGCGCCGAGGGTCGCAAAGCGGGTCGCCGGCGGGTGCGCCGGAGGCGAGGAGCGTGCGGCTGCGCGCCAACTTCACGCAGGCGCGGCCTACGCTGGCTGCCGTGGGCGCCGTAGGCGTCTGCGGCGCCGCACTCGTGCCGCTTGTGATCGCCCAGGGTGGCCGTGGCACGCTGTGGATCGGCCACTGGGCGCTCTCGGACAGGCTCGTGCAGACTCCCGGCTACTACCTGCTCGGCGCGAATGGCTCCGTGCTCGGTCACAGCCTGCTCGGGCTGAGCGCGCTACCGCTGCTCGCCACCACCGGCCTGGGGTGCGCCCTCCTTGCGCGCCGGCAGCTCGGGCGAGCCGAACTCGAAGGAATTTCGCTGATGCTCGGGCTCGGCCTCGTCGCGATCCTGGTCCCCCTCGCGCTTGCCCTCGCGGGCAAGGACTACCTCGCGCCGCGCAACCTCATCGCCGCCTGGATACCGCTCTCCGCCGCTTTTGCGCTCGTGCTCGGCGCCGCCGGCGCCGGCCGCGTCGGCGCGTTGCTCGCGCTCAGCGTGTGCGTGGTGTCGGCGACCGTGCTGGTCGCCACCGGCCTTGACGCTCGGCTGCAACGCGGGGACTGGAGCGCGGTCGCGCAAGCGCTGCGGCCGGGCTCGCCGGACCGTGCGATCGTAACCGTCGAGGATGGCGCCGCGCCAATCGAGTACTACCTGCCGGCGCTGCGGCTGCGCTACCTCTCCCGACGCCTCGCGGCGTCGGTGCGCGAGGTCGACCTTGTCGGCTACGCACCGCTGCGGCCGGGTGCCCTGCGCGCCCCCACACCAGCGTTCAGGCTGAGCGGTGCAAGCGACATCGGCGGACTGCTGGCGTATCGCTACACGGCTCGTTCACCGCAGCGGCTGAGCGGCCGCTTCCTGCGAAGCCTCACGATCACCGCCGGCGCCGGCGCGACCGCCGAGACGCTCGTGCCCGCGGCGACCGCGAGCGCGCGAGGCTGAACCACTCGCTCGTGGCCGGTCGACACGCCCACCGTAGATCGCGGCGCCCTGCGCACAGCAACGAGCCCCGCCGCGGGGCGGGGCTCGTATAAGTAAACCGGCGGCGACCTACTCTCCCAGGCTCTTGCGAGCCAAGTACCATCGGCGCTGAGGGGCTTAACTGCTCTGTTCGGAATGGGAAGAGGTGTTTCCCCCTCGCCATAGCCACCG
>JBEKSK010000237.1:0-4883 GCA_049517155.1 Solirubrobacteraceae bacterium | reverse complement strand
CGATCCCCGGGGCGCGCTACGAGGGACTCGCCGGCCAACGCCTCGCGCTCTACTGCTCCGCCGAGGCGCACTACTCGGTGCGCCGCGCCGCGGAGGTGCTGGGCATCGGCGGGCGTAGCGTGCGCGCAATCGCAATCGACTCGAACCGCCGCATGGACCCCGACGCCTGTGCCGCGGCGATCGACGCCGACCGCCGCGCCGGCATCGTCGCGGTGGCGGTGGTGGCGACTGCCGGCACGACGCTGACCGGTGCGGTCGACGATCTGGAGGCGCTGGCCGAGGTCTGCGCCGGCCGCGAGGTTTGGCTGCACGTCGACGGCGCCTACGGCCTGCCGGCGGCCTCCACTGCGCTCGCCGGGCACCTCTTCAAGGGCCTCACCCGGGCGGACTCGGCGACCGTCGATGCGCACAAATGGCTTTATGTGCCGAAGGCCTGCAGCGTGCTGCTGGTGCGTGACGCGGCGGCGCTCGAGGCGGCGTTCAGCCACGACGAGAGCTACGTCCCCCACACCGACCGCGAGGACATCCACCCCGTCGATCGCACGCTGGAGTACTCACGCCCGCTCAGCGCACTGAAGCTGTGGCTCGCCTTCCGCGTGCACGGCGCCCAGGCGATCGCTGCGGCGATCGAGCGTAACCTGCGCCAGGCTCGCCTGCTCGCCGAGCTGATCCGCGAGGACCCGCGACTTGAGCTGCTCGTCGAGCCGCAGCTCTCGGCTGTCTGCTTTCGCCACCGCCCGCCTGGCCACATCACGGCCGCGGCCCACAACGCCGCGCTGGCCGCCGCGATAGCCGCCGATGGGCGCATCATGCTCGCCGCGGCGAGGGTCGACGGCGTACCGTGCCTTCGTGCCTGCATCGTCAACCACCGCACCAACGAGGACGACGTGCGCTCGATCGTGGCGGCGGTTTGCGAACTCGGCGAGCGCGTCTCGCGAGCCCGCTAGCCCGCGAGCCCCTCCCACCACAGGCCGAACAGCTCCCACGCGTGCCGGCGCGCGAGCGGTGCGAGCACCTCGCTCTGCGCGCGCAGCTCCTCGGCGCTGACGCCGAGCTTCGCGAGCTCGGTCTCCGAGCGCGACCACGAGGCGATCACCTCCAGTGTGACCTCGGGGTGGAACTGCAGTCCCAGGTGGCGACCATGGCGAAACGCGGCCGGGCCGGCTTCGCTGTGGGCGAGCGGCTCACCGCCGGGCGGCACGCTGAGCTGCTCGTAATGCCAATGGAACCAGGGGCCGGGCGGGACCCCGTCGACGCGCTCGGACAGCTCGAACCAGCCGATCTGCGGCTTGGCCGCGGGCGACACCTCACCACCCAGCGCGATCGACAGCGCCTGGCCGCCGAAGCACACGCCCAGCACCGGAATCTCCGCGGCGACCGCCTCGCGCAGCAGCTCGATCTCCGCTGAGACCCACGGCGGATCGCTGCCCCTCGCCGACGCCACCGACCCCAGCGACGCGACGAAGGCGAAGCCGGCCAGGTCGGGCAGCGGCCCGTCGGTGACGTCGTGCACGACGTAGTCGCAGCCGTGCTCGCTCAGCCAATCCTCGAGCAGCGCCGCGGGCGCCTCGTCACCGTGGCTGAGGATCAGCCCGCGTCTGGGAGCCATCTCGCCGCCGCCACGCACGTCACAGGCACACCGTAGCGGCCAGCTCGCCGGCGAGGCGGTCGGCGGCTGCAGTGCTGCGGCGACCTCCATGCATCCGCACGCGCTCGAGCAGCGCGAGTGAGCCGCTCAGCAGCACCACGTCCGCTTCGCGCAGCTGCGTGAGCGTCAAAGGCAGCTCGCGCGCCTCGATACCCAGGCGCCGAGCGTGCTCGAGCACGACGGCCCTGACCACACCCGGCAGAATCGAGCCGTCAAGCGGCGGCGTCGCGAGCACCCCGTCACGCAGCAGGAACACGTTGGCGCGCGTCGTTTCGAGCAATTCGTCCGCGCGGCTGAGCAGCAGCGGCCGCACGCCCGCCCCCGCGAGCCCCTCGATCTGCTCGAACCATGATCGGTCGATCAGCTTGTGCGCCCCGGCCCCCCCGCTCACCCGAACCGCTACGAGCGCAGCCTCCGCCGCCGGCAGGACGAGCGCACGATCCAGTGGCGCGATTTTGATTGCGAGCGCCGGCGGCGACGCTCCCCGCGGCGCCACTTCGATGCGCAGCCGCGCGAGCGCGTGCCCCGCAGCCGCATCCGCGAGCGCCGCGCCGAGTCCCTGCGGCAGTGCTGCTCCGTAGAGCGTCCCGACGCTCGCGTGCAGCCGCGCGAGGTGGCGGCCCGCCAGCAGCGGGCGCCCGTCGCGCACGAGCAGCGTCTCGAACACGCCGCGGTCCACCGCCGGCGCGCACGCGGTGGCGAAGTCGAGCGGCGATCCGGTCACGGCCACGCGCGGAATACTCGCGCAACCGCGATCATGCGACGTGAGGGCACGTTGACGACGCTGCTGATCGACAACCACGACTCGAACACTTTCAACCTGTTCCAGCTGCTGGCGCTGGTCGAGGGTCGTGAGCCGGTTGTCGTGCGCAACGACGAGACCGAGTGGCGAGCGCTCGACGCCGGGCGCTTCGCGCGTTGCGTCATCTCCGCCGGCCCGGGACGGCCCGACCGCCCGCGCGACTTCGGCCTCTCGCGCAGCGCGCTGACGCAGACTGACCTTCCGGTGCTCGGCGTCTGTCTCGGGCATCAGGGCCTCGTGCTCGCCCACGGCGGCGAGGTCGCCGCCGCACCGCGGCCGATGCACGGGCGGCGCAGCCGCATCTTCCACCAGGGCTCCGAGCTGTTCGCGGGGATCCCCCAGGGCTTTCTCGCGGTGCGCTACCACTCGCTGTCTGTTCGCGAGCCGCTGCCGGTCGCCCTCGAGGTCATCGCCCGCACGGCGTCGGGAACTGTGATGGCGGTCCGCCATCGCGAGCACCCGCATTGGGGCGTGCAGTTTCACCCCGAGTCGGTGCAGACCGAGTGGGGTGCGCGCCTGCTCGAGAACTTCTGCCGCCTGGGCAGCGGCCGCAACGCCGGCGGCCACCGCGCCAACGCCGCCAGCGCGCCCGCCCTCGCGCCTGCGCGGCCGCCGCGCGCCCGGCGCCCGCAGCAGCGGCTCGAGCTTGTCGTACGCTCGGTGCGCCGGCCGCCGGCCGCCGAGGACGCCTTCGTGGAGCTCTACGGAGCGCAGCGCAACGCCTTCTGGCTCGATTCGAGCCGCCAGGGCCCGCCGCTCGGAGCGTTTTCATACATCGGTGCGAGCGGCGGGCCGCTGTCGGCACTGATCAGCCACGACGTCGCCGCGCGGCGTCTGACGGTCGATCGCGCCGGGCACCGCGAGACCCACGAAGGCGCCCTGTTCGACTGGCTTGACCGCGAACTGGCGGAGCTCTCGCTCGCAGGCCGCGACCTGCCGTTCGAGTTCATCGGGGGGTTCGTCGGCTACCTCGGCTACGAGCTGAAGGCCGAGTGCGGGGGCGCGCTCGCGCATCGCTCGCCCCTCCCGGACGCGGTGCTGATGTTCGCCGACCGCGTGATCGCCTACGACCACGCCGCGGATGAGGCTCACGCGGTCTGCCTGACAACGCCCGCCGGCCGCGCGGATGCGGCAAGCTGGGCCGAGCACACCGCCGGTCGGCTGCGCCGCGTGCGCTCATTGCCGCCACCCGCGCCGAGCGATCCTGGCGGGCTCACGCGTTTCGCGCTGCGGCGCTCCGCCGAGGACTACCTCGCCGACATCGAGACCTGCCAGCGACTGCTCGCGGCCGGTGAGAGCTATGAGATCTGCCTCACCAACGAGCTGGTCGCGCCGCCGTGCCCGGATGCGCTCGGCCTGCACCGCGTGCTGCGCCGGGTCAACCCGGCGCCGTTCGCCGCGTTCCTGCGCCTGGGCGGCATCGAGGTCTCAAGCTCATCCCCCGAGCGCTTCCTCGCGCTCGACCGCGCCCGGCGCCTCGAGGCCAGGCCGATCAAGGGCACCGTTGCGCGCGGCGTGACCGTGAGCGAGGACCGCGAGGCGGCAGCCCGCCTGCGCCGCGGCGGCAAGGACCGTGCTGAGAACCTGATGATCGTCGACCTGATGCGCAACGACCTCGGCCGCGTCGCCGAGATCGGCTCGGTGGCGGTGCCCAGTCTGATGGCGGTCGAGAGCTACGAGACCGTGCACCAGCTCGTCTCGACCGTCCATGCGCGACTGCGCGACGGCATCACGATCGTCGACGCGCTGCGGGCATCCTTCCCGGGCGGCTCGATGACCGGCGCCCCGAAGGCGCGCACGATGGAGCTGCTCGACCGCATCGAGACCCGCCCGCGCGGCATCTACTCCGGCGCGATCGGCTACCTGTCGGCCGGCGGCGGCGCCGACCTCAGCATCGCGATCCGCACGATCGTCAACTCCCCGCGCGCGATGACGATCGGCGCCGGCGGGGCGATCACCGTACAGTCGGACCCCCGCGCCGAGTTGCGCGAGTTGCTGCTGAAGGCGCGGGCGCCGCTGGAGGCCGTCGGCCTGGCGCTGCACGGCCGCCGCGACGGCGCACGGCTCGGCGGCGGCGCTCAGAACTCGACGTTGGCGGCGAGGTAGGCGAGCGAGGCGCTCCAGGAGCTGCCGGAGACCGTGCCCGCAAGGGTGAGCGGCATGATGAAGTGCAGGCCGGCGAAGGCCGCCGGCGGCGTGCTCGAGTCCTCGGCCGACAGCGTTAGCGTCGTGGAGTGAGAGGCCGTCGGCGCGGCGGGCGCCGCCGTGGCCGCGCCGGGATAGAGGTCGGACTCGCTGAGCGCCGGACAGCTGCCGGCACCGGCCGGGAACAGGCAACTCGTCGTGCCGTTGTTGGCTGCCTGTAGCGAGACCTCGACGCCGCCGTCCTCGGTCGGGCTGCTCGCCGGGTCGGCGAGCGTCCAGTAGCCGGTC
>JBEKSK010000236.1:0-4886 GCA_049517155.1 Solirubrobacteraceae bacterium | reverse complement strand
TCCTGGATCCGCCCAAAACGCGAGCGCCCAACCGTCGGCCTTTCGTGCCGTCTCGCCCAAGCCGACGCCCGGACTCGAACCGGGGACCCCTTCATTACGAGTGAAGTGCTCTACCAGCTGAGCTACGTCGGCGAGTCGGTCGCTGATCGTAGCGGGCCTTCGCCACGGTCGCAGCCGACGGAGACGGCGAGCGCCCCGCAGGCACGGGCCGCGGGCGAGCGATCACTCCTGCGCTTGCCACCACGGGACGGCGAGGCGCTCGGCGATGCCGACGGCGGCGAACAGCGCGACGCCGATCACGGCGAGCACCACGACCGCGGCGAAGACGTCCGCGGTCGCGGCCTGGTTGCCGTAGTCGAGGATCAGCACGCCCAGGCCGCTGGTCGACCCGACCCATTCGGCGAAGACGGCGGCGATCACGGCGAAAGCGGCGGAGACGCGCAGCCCCGAGAAGACGTAGGGAAGCGCCGTGGGAAGGCGGGCGATGCGCAGGATCTCCCAGCGCCCGGCGCCGAGCGTGCGAAGCAGCCCGACCAGCTCGGAGTCGGTGGCGCGCAGGCCGTCGATCGTGTTGACGGCGATCGGGAAGAAGGTGACCAGCGCGATCACGATCAGCTTTGGCCGGATGTCGAAGCCGGTCCACAGCACCACCACCGGGGCGATCGCCGGGATCGGGATCATCTGGGAGACCACGAGCCAGGGGTAGATCGCGCGCTCGGCGAGTCGCGAGCTGGACACGGCAATCGCCAGGGCGATGCCGACGACGATCGCGACGCCGTAGCCGAGCAGGATCTCCGACAGCGTCGTCCAGGCGCTCGAGAGGAGCAGGCTGCGGTCGCGCACGAGCGCCCGGGCGACCTCCAGCGGCGACGGGAAGGTCCCCTCGTGCACTCCTGAGAGCGCCACGTAGGCCTGCCAGATCGCGAGCAGCACGACGCCGGCCACCAGCGGCGGCAGGACGCGCGCGGCGATCGCCCGACGGCGGCCGATCGCGGCGCGCGGCCTGGGTTCGAGTCGCCCGCCGAGCGCCAGCGCGAGTCGCGTGCCGGTCGTGCTCACGGCGCTCCAAGCGCCGCGCGGGCCTCTTCGCGCAGCGGCGCGAGCAGGCGTGCCTTGAGCTGCGCGAACTCGGGCGACGAGGTCAGCTCGAGCGCTCGCGGGCGCGCCAGCGACACCTCCACCTCGGTCCGGATGCGCCCCGGGCGCCCCGACATCACGTACACCCGGTCGGAGAGGAAGACAGCCTCCTCGACATCGTGGGTGACGAGCAGGATCGTCTTGCGATCAGACTCCCAGACGCCGAGCAGCCACTCGCGCATCGCCTCGCGGGTCAGCGCGTCGAGGGCGCCGAATGGCTCGTCGAGCAACAGGACGTCGCGCCCCGCGAGGAAGGTCCGAAGCAGCGCTGCGCGCTGGCGCATACCGCCCGACAGCGCTGACGGCCGGCGATTCTCGAACCCGGCGAGACCGAACCGGCCAACCTCGGCGAGGGCTCGCTCGCGGGCCGCGGCGCGTGCGACGCCCGCCAGCTCGAGGCCGAGCGTGGCGTTCGCGAGCGTGGTGCGCCACTCCATCAGCAGATCGCGCTGGGGCATGTAGCCGACCCGCCCGAGCAGGCCGCCGGGCGAGTCGGCGCCGTCGAGCGCGATCCGCCCGGCGCTCGGCTCGAGCAGCCCCGCCAGCAGCGCGAGCAGTGTCGACTTGCCGCAGCCGCTCGGCCCGACGATCGACACGAACTCCCCCTCGGCCAGCTCGATCGAGACGTCCGCGAGCGCCTCGACGCCGCCCGCGAAGCGCTTGGCGAGCCGCTCGGCCGCGAGCTTCACGGCAGGAACGCGTTCGTGCCGAACCGCGCGACGGCGACCGGCCGGGCGACCAGGTGGTTGCGCACGAGCCAGCTCGAGAGTGCCGCGATCCGACTGCCGACGAGCGTTCCGTCGGGCACGCCACCGGCGTCGAAGATCGGCAGGTAGGCCGCAAGCGATGCGCGCGCCAGCTTGCGCTGCAGCGTCGGGTTGGCCGCCAGCAGATCGGCGAGGCTGCGCGCCGGGTCGTGCAGCGTGTCCTCGTAGCCGTGCACGGTGGCGCGCACGAAACCACGCACGAGCGCGGGGTCCTTCGCGATCAGCGAGCGCGTCGTGAAGGCCACCAGGCCCGGGTATGCGGGGCCCCCGTTCTGGTCGAGCTTGAAGATCGTGATCGGGTAGCCGCTCACCGCGAGCGTCACACCGTCGTCGGGCCAGTAGCCGGTGAAGGCGGCGATCTTGCCGGCCTCGAGATCGGCGACGCCGTCGAAGCCGATCGTCACGACCCGCACCTTCGCGGGGTTCCCGCCGGCGTGGGCGACGACCGTGTCGAGCGCCGCGAGATCGGAGGGCACGCCGGTGATGCCGACCGTCTTGCCGACCAGGTCGGCGGCGGAGCGCAGGTGCTCGCTCGCCAGCGCGATCGGCGCCCCGAGCGGGCGCTGGACGATCGCCATGATCGCCTCCGCGTCACGGCCGCTGGCGATCTGCTGCGCCACGTCGATCCCGTCGGCGAGGCCGAACTGGGCCTTGCCGGCGTCGATCAGCTCGAGCGTCGTCGAGGTGGAGCTCGGCGGGATGATCGTCAGATCGATGCCGGCGCGGCGGTAATAGCCGGCCGCCAGCGCGCGGTAGATGCCGGCGTGCACGGCGTTTGGCACGAAGTCCAGAACGAGGGTGGCGTGCACCGCCGCGGGCGCGCCCGAGCCGCCGCAGCCGGCGATCGCGAGTGCGGCCGCGACTGCGACGAGGATGCGGATGGCGAGAGCGTGCATGGCGCGGCCTGGGATGATCCCGCAAGCGCGCGTCCCGCGTGCCCGACCGCCTCGAGACCTGTGCTCAACCGGCTTCCACCCGAGTACCGACCATACCTGCGCCGTGTCGCGATGCTGATCGTGCTGGCGGCGGCGCTGGGCGTGGCGCTTGCGCTGCTGATCCCCCCCGCACACCACAGCTGAGCGATCGCCGCGCCCGCGGGCGCCGCCGCGACGCCCCTAGCTCGAAGCGGCGTGGCGGTAGAGGCGAACCGACAGCGGCACGAACACGGCGACGATGCCGAGGCACCACACGAGCGCCAGCCAGGCGTTCGACCCCACCGGGACGCCGAGGCTCCAGGCGCGCACGGAGTTGATGATGTGGGTGATCGGCTGGTTGTTCGCGAACGCCCGCAGCCCCGCGGGCATCGAGCTGGTCGGAACGAATGCGCTCGAGGCGAAGGTGAGCGGGAACAGCCAGATGAAGCCGGCGGACTGGACCGCCTCGACGTTGCGCACGGCGAGGCCGACGGTCGCCCCGATCCACGAGAAGGCGAAGCTCATCAGCAGCAGCAGGCCGATCGCGCCGGCGATCTCCGCCGCGCCGCCCTGCGGGTTGAAGCCGACCAGCAGGCCGACGCAGAACATCACGGCGACGACGAACACGTTGCGGACGAGGTCCGACAGGGTGCGTCCGACGAGCACCGCCGCGCGCGACATCGGCAGCGAGCGGAAGCGGTCGATCAGTCCCTGCTGGAGGTCCTGCGCGAGTCCGACGCCGGTCGTGAAGGAGCCGAACGCGACGGTCTGCACGAACACGCCGGCCATCAGGTAGTTGACGTAGGAGACGCCGGGCGGCAGCTTGATCGCCCCGCCGAAGACGTAGCGGAACAGCAGCACGAACATCACCGGCTGGATCGTCGAGAAGATCAAAAGCTCCGGGTTGCGCGGGATGTGGCGAAGCGCGCGCTCGGTCAGCACGATCGCATCGGAGACCTGCCAGTAGAGCCAGCCGTGTCTGCGCGCGTCGGTGTTCACGCCGCCTGCTCCTGATCATCCTCGGCGCCGTGACCGGTCAGCGTCAGGAAGACGTCGTCGAGTGTCGGCCGGCGCACGGCGAGATCCTCGATCGAGATTCCGGCGGCGTCGAAGTCGCGAATGACGTCGGCGAGGCGGCGCGCGCCGTTGGCCGCGGCGGCGGAGAGGTGGCGGCTCTCGGCCTCGATCCGCACGGAGCCGTCGACATGCGGGCCGAGCGTCGCCGCGGCCGCGTCGAGGTCCGAGCCGCGGGCGAGGGTCAGCTCGATCCGCTCGCCGCCGACCTGGCTCTTCAGCTCGTCCGCGGTGCCGACGGCGATCGTGCGGCCGCGGTCGATCACCGCGATCTGGTCGGCGAGGAAATCCGCCTCCTCCAGGTACTGGGTCGTCAAAAGCAGCGTCGTGCCGCCGTCGCGCAGCTTCTCGATCAGGTCCCACATCGACAGGCGGCTGCGCGGATCGAGCCCCGTCGTCGGCTCGTCCAGGAACAGCACCGGCGGCGTCACGATCAGCGAGGCGGCCAGGTCGAGGCGCCGGCGCATGCCGCCCGAATAGGTGCGGGCCGGGCGGTTGGCGGCGTCGGAAAGGCCGAACTGCTCGAGCAGTTCAAGCGCGCGGGCCCGGGCACTGACACGCGTGAGGCGGTACAGCCGCCCGACCATCTCGAGGTTCTCGCGGCCCGTCAGCAGCTCGTCGACCGCCGCGTACTGGCCCGCCAGGCCGATCTGGGACCGCAGCCGGTTCGCGTCGCGCACGCAGTCAAGGCCCGCGACCTCGGCGTGGCCGCTGTCGGGCTCGAGCAGGGTCGTGAAGATCCGCACGGCGGTCGTCTTGCCGGCGCCGTTGGGGCCGAGCAGGCCGAGCACCGTGCCCGCCGCCACCTCGAGGTCGAAGCCGTCGAGGGCGCGGGTCTTGCCGAAGTGCTTGACAAGCGCGACCGCGGAGATCGCTGGGCGGTTCGCTTCGCCGCTCATCCGGCGTGAGACCCTGGCGTGCGTCCCACAAAGTGGGCCGTCCAGGGACGTTGGGCCTGAAACTCCGCTTGTGGCGAGGTTCCGGGGTCGGCTGG
>JBEKSK010000235.1:0-4930 GCA_049517155.1 Solirubrobacteraceae bacterium | reverse complement strand
CGCACGCCTCGTCATTCCACGCGATCTCGCCCGAGCGCTGGCGGAACAGCTTTCCGGCCTACCCGACCGGTTTTAGAGCACCCGGCGGGCCTCGCGGCCAGCGCGGGCTGCGACACGGCTCTGTCGCTCAACCCAGCCGTCGCGACAGCACGACGACGTCATCGGGGCCGAAGCCGAGCGCCGCATAGAAGTCGCGGGCGCCGAGGTTCTCGCCCCGGATCATCAGGTTCAGCTTCGGTATACCCCGCCTCGCCAGCCACTCCTCGCAGGCTTGCATCAGTGCTTTCCCGTGTCCGCGACGACGCGACGCACTGCTCACCGCGAAGTAGTACACCCAGCCGCGGTGGCCGTCGTGACCCACCATCGCAGTCGCAACGAGGTGCCCCTCCTCCACTCCGGCGAGCACCGTCGATGCCGGGCCGTCGAGGGCACGGCGCAGATCGCCAGCCGGATCGTTCCACGGGCGCGTGAGGCCGGCCTCCTGCCACAGCGCGATCGCCTCATCGGTCCGCTCGTCTGACATCACCTCGATCCGCATTGCCATTGATTCGCGCTGCAGGCTGTGATCCCCTCGCCCCTCCTGCGATTTTGCACCCTGTGTGGCGTGCGGATCAAGCGCCCGCACGTCCGCCCGGCAGCGACGTCTCCGCAACTGCCCCGTCGCCGCCCTCCAGGGCAGCGACATTACGATGTGGCGCGATGGCGGCCAAGCGCCCCCAAATCGGCCTCTGGCATTGGCTGCGCACCCACGACCCGGGCCTCCGGGCGCTGCGGCGGGCCGGGCGTGCGGCGATCGTCATGCCGGCGACGTTTGCGCTCGGGGACCGGGTAATCGGCAGCCCCACGCTGGCGACGTTTGCGGCGTTCGGCTCCTTCGCCATGCTGCTGCTGGTCGATTTCACAGGACCGATGCGCGACCGCCTGCAGGCCCAGGCCGCGCTTTCTGTCGTCTGCGGGGCCTTTGTGTGCCTCGGGACGTTGGCCTCGAACTCGGACGCGCTGGCAACCGTGGCTATGGCGATCGTCGCCTTTGCCGTTCTCTTCGCCGGCGTTGTCAGCTCGGTTCTGGCCTCAGCCACGACCTCGCTGCTGCTTTCGTTCATCCTGCCGGTATCGCTCGCCGGGCCGGCTTCGTCGATCCCCGATCGGCTCGCGGGCTGGGGTCTGGCCTCCGGGGCCGCGCTGCTCGCGATCGGCTTGCTGTGGCCGGCACCGACGCGCGAACCGCTCCGGGGTAGGGCGATCGAAGCGTGCCGCGCGCTGGCGATGCGCCTGCGCACCGATGTGGCGCGAGCGATGGGAGCCGAGTCGAGTCCGCAGGAGCACGCCGCGGTGGTTGCGCGCGCCGAAGCTGCGGTGGGCGCGCTGCACGACGAGTTTTTCGCGACGCCGAACCGCCCGACGGGACTGAGCACCGCGGCGCGTGCGATTGTGCGCCTGGTCGACGAGCTGCGATGGCTGCGCGCGATCATCGTCGAATCGGCGCCACGGCCTGCCGGGAGCCCGGGCGACCGGTTCGCTTGCGCAGTGAAATCAGCGTCGGCTTCAGTGCTGGAGGCGGGCGCGGATCTTCTCGACATGCCACGCGACAGCCGCGACCGCCTCCAGGATGCGCTGCTCGCGCAACACCAGGCGCTGCTCGAGCTCGAGCAGGCGACGACGCGAAGACTGCCCGGCCCTGAGGCGGCGGGCACACAGCGCGACCCCTCGGAGCAGCGCATCGAGAGCTTCGTAGCGTCGCTTGACCCGAGCTTCCGGGCTCAGGAGCTGAGCTTCGTCGTTTCGCAGATAGCGGCCAATGTCGACCTCGCCGCCGCCGCCGAGCGGCGTACGTGGCTCGAGCGGCTGGTCGGCCGCCAGCCGGAGGGACTGGCCGGTCGGCTCGCGGCGACACGCGAGCGCGCCAGCGCCCACGTCGAGCGCCACTCGGTCTGGCTGCACAACAGCGTGCGCGGCGCCGTCGCCCTCGCTGTTGCGGTGCTGGTGGCCAAGCTGACGGGCGTGCAGCACGCGTTCTGGGTCGTTTTCGGGACGCTGTCGGTGTTGCGCTCGAATGCGCTCAGCATCGGCGAGAACGCGCTGCGCGGGCTGTCGGGCACCGTCGCCGGCTTCATCGTGGGAGCCGCGCTGGTCGCGCTGATCGGCACCAACACCACCGTGCTCTGGCTGCTCCTCCCCCCCGCCGTGCTGCTCGCCGGCCTGGCGCCGGCGGCGGTCTCGTTCGCCGCCGGCCAGGGCGCATTCACGCTGACGCTGCTGATCCTGTTCAACATTCTCGAGCCGGCCGGCTGGCGGATCGGGCTGGTCCGCGTCGAGGACGTCGCGTTGGGCAGCGCCGTCAGCCTCGTTGTCGGCTTGCTCTTCTGGCCGCGCGGCGCCGGCGCCGCACTAGGCACCGCCCTGTCCGAAGCCTACGCGGACTCCGTGCGCTATCTGTCGGGCGCAGTGGCATTCGGGATGGGACGCTGCGATGAGTGCCTGCCGTCGCGACCGGTCCCGGAGGGTGAAGCGACGCGGGCAGCTGCCGCAGCGCGGCGACTGGACGACGCCTTCCGCGGCTATCTGGCCGAGCGCGGCGCAAAGCCGGTGCCCCTGGCCGAGGTGACGAGCCTCGTCAACGGCGTGGCCGGGTTGCGCCTCGCCGGCGACGCCGTATTGGACCTCTGGCAACACGATGACCTCGCGGGCGGCGATCGAACCGCCGCCCGCCGGCAGCTGGAAGCGGCAGCGGGGCTGATCGAAGGCTGGTACGACGGCTTTGCAGCCGCCCTGGCGGGCCGCGGCAATGTCCCAGAACCGATGCCGCGCGACGGGTCGGCGGACGCGCGTCTGGTTGAGGCCGTCAGCCACGATCTGCGCAGCAGCGAAGGACTGGCCACGGCCACGGCCGTGAGGATGATCTGGACTCGCGACCACGTCGACGCGGCTCGCCGGCTGCAGGCGGCGCTGGTGGCGCCCGCCAAGGCCGCGAGCGTCGCGCTTACGGCAGACCCGCTGCATCCGTCATCGGCGTGGCAGCACTTCGCCGTCCGGCTCGCCGGTCGTTCTGCGCCACCGGCCGGCAGAGCCGCCGCGACAGTGCCGGCGGAGGACTCCGAGGCGCCCGCCTCCCTCGTGCCCGGCGAAGGGTTTGAAGTACCCTAGCTCGTGTGAGTCAGGAGCTTTCCGATCCGCGCGATGATCCCGGCTCGGCACTCGATCTCGCGGCCGCCGAGGTGCGTGTCGACAGCGCCGACACGCACGCTCTGGTCGAGGCGCTCGCAGCGCGGCTCGAGGAGTCGCTTCCCCGTCTCGCCGCGGTCCGCCGGCGGCGCGTCGGCGGATTCCGCTCCAAGCAGACCGAGGTCGAGCGGATCGAGGTGGAGCTGGGCGACGACCGTTTCGAGCTCCTGCAGGCGCGCGGCGGCTTCCAGTGTCTGCGCCACCGGGTCGTGCGCGGCATCACGCTCAAGCGCGAAGAGCTGCCCGTCGCACAGTGGATCGTCGAGCTCGTCGACGAGGTCACTCGCACGGCCGCCGTGGGCGAACAGGCGCGGATCGCGCTGGAAGGCCTGCTGACGTGAGTCCCCTGTTCGGCCGCCTGCGTGGAGGCGGCGCGCCAGCCGATCCCGCGGCCGCCCAGTTGCAGGCGCAACGCGACCAGGATTCACTCGAGCGGCTCGCCCAGGGCCACATCCCGCTGAACGCCGCCGAGCGGCTGTCCGCGCTGGCGGCCGCCGGCTCCTCGGCGCTCGCGTTCGCCAGCGACCTCTCCGTGCAGGAGTACGCGCTGCTGCACAGCCTCGGGATCGTCCCGATCACGCTCGTGATGGGCTCGTCGATCTACCAGGTTGGCTGGCAGGGGACCTACTACATGGTGCCGACCGAGATTCAAAGCCTCTCCCACGCCTACAACGAGAGCCGTCGGCTCGCGCTGGGACGATTGCACGAGGAGACGACGCTCGTCGGTGGCGATGCGGTCGTCGGCGTGCGCATCGAGCAGGGCCGCCACGACTTCGCCGCGGGCACGGTCGAGTTCGTCGCGATCGGCACCGCGGTTCGCCTGCCACCGGCGCTACGCAGCTCCCATGGGCCAGTTCTGACCGATCTTGACGGGCAGGAGTTCTGGCAGCTCTGCGCGGCCGGCATCCGCCCGGTCGGCATCGCCGCCCACACGAGTGTCCACTACGTCCCGGCGAGCTGGCAGACAGCGCGCGCGATGGGCGGCGGCATGTTCGGGGGCTCATGGTCCAACCAGGAGCTCGGCGACTTCACGCAGGGCGTCTACGACGCGCGCGAGAAGGCCATGACCTACGTGACGCAACAGGCCTCCGCGCTCGGCGCCGACGGCATCATCGGCGTCAAGATCGACGAGCACGCCAGCGGCCGGCGGGTCTCGCGTGGCGGCATCGAGTGCGACGACATGATCATCACCTTCCACGTCATCGGCACGGCCGTGCGCGACGATCCATCGCTCGCGACCGACGCCCGCGTCCCCACCACGATCCTCTCACTCGCGTGAACGACCAGCACGCGCGGCCAACCCTCCGAAAGGAACCAAACCATGGCCTATGACCCGAGCAGCACCGAGGGAGTCCCGGAGGCCGGCCGTGCCCGTCTTCAGCAGAACCGCGCCGGTCTGTTCACCAGCGACCTGTCCGTCAACGAGTTCCTGCTGGTGCGCCAGGCCGGCTTTCGCCCGCTCGGCCTGGTGATCGGCTCGAGCATCTACCACATCGGCTTCCAGCAGGCCAGCTACCGCCAGAACCAGGAGATGACGGTGCTCTCCCAGGCCATGTACCACGCCCGCGAGCTGGCGATGACGCGCATGGAGGAGGAGGCCGACCAGCTCGGCGCCGACGGCGTCGTCGGCGTACGGCTCGACATCGGGCGCTATGAGTGGGGCGAGAACCTCGCGGAGTTCATCGCCGTCGGCACGGCCGTGAAGCAC
>JBEKSK010000234.1:0-4937 GCA_049517155.1 Solirubrobacteraceae bacterium | reverse complement strand
ACCTATCAGCCGAAGACCGGGCAGTCGTCGTGCGTGTCGGCTGATGCCGGGAGCTTCGTTGCGAACGCCGGGTCGACCGCCGAGACAGCCTGCCTGGCGGGGACCTATCAGCCGAAGACCGGTCAGTCGTCGTGCGTGTCGGCTGATGCCGGGAACTTCGTCGCGAACGCCGGGTCGGCGTCTGAGTCGCAGTGCCTCGCCGGCACGTACCAGCCGACGACTGGGCAGTCGTCGTGCCTGTCGGCTGATGTCGGGAACTTCGTCGCGAATGCGGGATCGGCGTCTGAGTCGAAGTGCCTGGCCGGGACCTATCAGTCGCAGACTGGGCAGACGTCGTGCCTGTCGGCTGATGTCGGGAACTTCGTCGCGAATGCGGAGTCGGCGTCTGAGTCAAAGTGCCTGGCCGGGACCTACCAGCCGAAGACCGGGCAGACGTCGTGCCTGGCGGCTGCAAACGACTATTACGTGGCCAGTGCGGGGCAGGCGAGTGAGACCGCGTGCCCGGTTGGGACGTCGAACACCGGGACCGGGAACACGTCCTGCACGGCGTCGACCTCGTTGAGCTACACCGGGCCTGGCCAGGTTGCGATTAGCTCGAGCTTCACCCCGGCCGCGACGTTGAGCAGTCCGGTGTCGGCGTGCGAGAGCTCGCAGCCGGTCAATTTCAGCGTGTCGCCCGATCCGCTCACGCCCGGCGTTTCCTCGTCCTCGCTGAGCCTCGGAACCCCGAGCACCAATGCCTCGGGGGCGGTGAGCCTCGCGGGGGTGAGCACCTCCGGCTGGACGAGCGGGGTCTACACGATCACCGTCACGTATGCCGGCACGACCGCGTGCGATGCGTCAATGAGCACGGCGCCGCTGGCCGTCACCGCCCCCGGCCAGTTCGCGCTCGGCTACGGCTCCTACACTCCCGCGGCGAGCCTGGGTTCGACGAGCTTCGGGTTCGTGGTTTCCCAGACCAAGAAGGGGACCGCCACCACCTACACCGGGCAGCTTGGCCTGGTCACACCGGGCAAGTGGCTATTCCAGGCCAACGTGACCAGCTTCGGGTTGACCAGCAGAACCCAGGGGCTGCTCGGTGGCACCGGCAGCCTGTATTGGTGGAACTCGAGCCTCAACAGGGGCCGCGGAGGCTGGCAACTGGCCGCCTCGGGCGTCGCCTACAAGGCCACAGCCAACGCCGCCACCAAAACCACCCCCGCCTCGTTCGGGATCACGATCACCTACAAACCCGTCTCGCCCCAGCCGAGTTCGCTGCCGAACTCCTCGCCCGTCACGCTGGCCAAGGGAATCATCACGATCAGCTGAGCCGGGCACGGCGCCGACCGGGGCCCGAAGCGCACGCTCCGGTCGGCGCCTCTGTATGAGACTCTCGACCCTCCCGTTGCGCTGCAGGCCCGCGTGATTGCCTCAGGCGTGATGCGACAGGGCCCAGTCGGTCTCATAGCCCTGCTCTGCGTCCATCACGAGCATCTCGGGCGCAGAGCCCGCTTCACTGGTCTGCGCAAAAGGCGGGCGTCCGGCCTGGAGAGGACGGCGACGCTCGGGACGACCAGCACGCATTCTTGACTCCGTGACGTCGCTGCCGCTTCCCATGAAAGCGACAGTCCGTTCCGCATGGGTCGCGCGACCAGCAACAGCGCTGGTTCACGCAGCGAGGGCTGAAGGTCGATACTCGACTGGATGCGTTTTCCACGCTCCACACTTGCGACGTTGATCGCGGGCTTCGTGACCGTCGTATCACTTGCGGCCTGCGGGTCGACGGCGCCGCACACGGCCAAAAGCTAAGCGCCGGCACGGCGTATGCGCCGACGGCCTATCAAGAGGTCGGAGCAACGTCGTCAAGCTCTTCCACTTCCAGATGGTCTACCAGCGTGACAGTCAGCAGGCTCGCGGGCACCAGCCGCCAGCGAGCGCAGATCACCGTGAACTACGAGTGCTCACCGAGCGGACCGACGTGCCGTTGGTCCAGTGAGGCCAGCCAGACCGGTTCCGGTACCTGCCCCGCGATCTTCGACGTCGCACGCTCGATCTGGACAGGGCCAGCAGAGCCGGCCCCCGGCACCGAACACGCGAGCGTCACCTTCCAGCCGATGCGCGACGTCGCCAGACCTCACGTCTGCGTCTACGTCAACGACTGACGCGCCTAGAGCTTCCGCCTACGGTTCGTCGTCAGGCTCGAGGTCGCCGAACAGCTCGTGGAACTCGTGCTCGGTCGCCTCGCGACCGGGCAGGTGTGGGACCACGGATGGGTAGTCGGCGTTTGGCGTCCCAGCCGGGCGCCGGGCGGCTGGCAGTGCTTCCGCGTGCGCCACATCCCCGCCGTTTCGGTCATGACGTCCAGCCCGATCAATCTTCATCCCAGTGCTCCTGATCGCACACCGATCTGACCACGCATCGCACGGTCCGTCCAACGCCAGCACAGCTGCAGGGTCTTCTCAGACGCTCGCTTCGCTTCGCATCACACAGTATCACCCAGGGTGACGCTTTTCAGGCTAGCCGGAACAGGGAGTAGTATCTAGCCTGAGATGGCAAGGTCGAGACGACAGCGCAAACCAGGCTCGCACCGTCCACGTGTCCAGTCGTCGGGGTCTTCGGTGGCCGAAGCGGGGGTGACCGGTGAGCGGCTCGCCGAGCTGCGCCAGCACATCGGCCTGACACAGGTTCAGCTGGCGGAGAGGCTGACCGCGTCGCAGCGCGCAGTGTCGCACCTAGAGCACGAGACAAACCCCCGGGTCGCGACGATCGCCAGCTACCTCCAGGGCCTCGGCGGACGCCTCGAATTGCGCGCTGTCTTCGAAGACCGGGCCATCGCGATCAATCTCGCGGATGAACGAGGGCCCGATCGATGACCGCGGCTATCGTTTCCCGCTCGTGATGGCCGAACGCTTGCTCACGGTCCCACAGGTCGCTGACGAGTTCCAAGTGACCTCGCAGACGATCCGCAACTGGATCGACGCCGGGACCCTTCCCGCGATCCGCATGGGTAGAGCGTTTCGCCTGCGTCGCGCCGACGTGGACGCGCTGCTCGATCGCGGCCGAACCGAGGGCGGGCTGCGCGCGAGCAAGCGCGAGTTGTGGAACGCCGAGGCGGATCGTCTTCCGCGCCGAGACGAAAGTGTGCCGGCGTCGACCGTGTGGGATGGTCCGGCCGATTCGCGTTCGCAGGCATCGCGCTGAGCGCGATCCGAGACGACTACCCGGCGCGTGCGGCAAGTGAGCCGCGGCCCGCGGCCTCCTCGGCGTCGACCGCCGCAGAGAGAGCATCACACGCGCTGGCGAAGGCGTCATAGGCGTCGGCGACCGCGAGCAAGTCGACCGTGGCCGCCGCCCTCGTGAGCTGCGCGACTGCCGCGTCGAACGCGTGCCACAGCACTTCCGGCCCCCGTCGTCCTGTCCCTGGCCGCAGTTCGTACGGCTGCTCGCCCGCGGACTTCGCCGCCGGCCAAGCGTAGCCCGCGTCGTGTGCCTTGCGGCAGATCTCTGCCTCCAGGCGCGATGCTTCGGCGAGGCCCGCCAAGCGTGCGCTGAAGCCACTGTCGGGCGGCGCCATTCGATGGGCGTCGACGGCTGAGCGCCAATGCTCCTGAACGGCTCTGAACTCGGCTTGAATCCGCTCGTCGTTCGGCTCGGTCCCCGCCATACGGAATATTCTGCCACGCCGATCCGTTGCTATCCATCGCTGTATCGCGCTATTTCGACATATCTTTGTTCAGTTGGCATAATCATGCTCATGGAGCCCGAGCGACGGCAATTGACGCGCGACGATGTTCTCAACGGCCGCGAGGTGGCGGAGCTGCTGCACCTCCCCGCCTCGACCGTGCGGGAGTTCGCGCGCCGGGGAGTGCTGCCCGCACACCGCCTCGGCCGACGCTGGGTCTTCATCCACGACGAGGTTGCAGCCGCGCTGCGCGCCGCTCCGCAGTTTGCCCCACCACGGCAGCCTTCCGTCGTCGCCGCCGGGCCGGCGCGAGCAGGGGTCCCAGTCGTGCAGCTCGTGCTACCGATCGATGGCCCGTAGCTATGGCTCGAGCTCAAGACGTTGGGTCGAATGCGATCCGGCTCTCAGGATCCTCCGACCGCCGCGCGCGGCGTTACGATCGTGACGGCCACTCAAGCGAATCGGAGACGACCACGGCAAGCAGACTGCAACGCAGCATCGGTGACGGTGACCCGCGGGTCGCGCGCGCGGCGTTCACGCTGCGTGAGGCGGCGACATACCTCAACGTGCCGAACTCCACGCTGCACCACTGGGCCCGGCCGGCCGACGGCGCGACGCCGATCATCACTTGCTTCCCGCGCCGTGGCCGCGAGGCGACGGTCCCGTTCATCGGCTTCGCCGAGGCCTACGTCCTGTCCGCTTTCCGCCGAGCCGGGGTGCCGATGCAGCGCATCCGCCCAGCGGTCAACGCGCTGTCCTCCGGGATCGGCGTCGAGTATGCGCTGGCTTCCAAGCGGCTCTATACCGATGGCGCGGAGGTGCTCTACGACTTCGCGACGAGCGAGGGCGATGAGGAGCTTGGCGGCCTGACCGTGGTGCGCACCGGGCAGAGGCAGTTCGCCGAGGTTGTCCGCGACTACCTCAAGCGGATCACCTACGGCGGTGATGGCTGGGCCAGTCGTGTCCGGCTGCCGACGTACGCGCACGCTGAGGTTGTCGTTGACCCGTTCCGCGCGTTTGGAATGCCGCTCGTCGTTCATGGTGGCGCGCGCGTGGAGGATCTCGTTGATCGCTTCGTGGCCGGCGACACGCTTGCGGACATCGCTGAGGACTTCGGGGTGCCCGAAGCCGAGGTCGAGGACGTAGTCCGTGTCGCCGCCCGCGCGGCCGCCTGACCGCGGCGGCGGTCGCGAGCAGCGGTCGCGGCGCCGCACCGAGCCGATCGAGTTCTTCATCGATCGCAGCCTCGGCCGCAAGCACCTCGCCGAGGCCCTTC
>JBEKSK010000233.1:0-4937 GCA_049517155.1 Solirubrobacteraceae bacterium | reverse complement strand
TCGAGGCCCTCGGCGCACAGCAGCTCCGCGAGGTATGAGCCGTCCTGTCCGCTGACGCCTGTGATCAGCGCGCGCGCCGGCGCGGCGGCGCTCACGTCGGGGGCGCCGCCCGGCTCGCCTCGAATGTGAGGCGCAGGCCTTCGCGGACCGAGACGCTCGGCCTCCAGCCGAGCGTCTCGCGTGCGAGCGTCACGTCGAGGCAGCTGCGTGCCAGCTCGCCCAGGCGTGCCGGCGCAAAGCGCGGCTCGAAGCTCTCGGCGCCGGCCAGCTCGCGCAGGATCGCGATCAGCTCGAGCACGCTCGTCTCGACGCCCGTGCCGATGTTGATCGCCCCGTGCACGTCGGCCTGCGCCGCGGCGAGGTTGGCGGCGACGACGTCGCCGACGTAGACGTAGTCGCGCGTCTGGTGCCCGTCGCCGAAAACGGTCGGCTGTCCGCCCGACTCGAGCAGGCCGGTGAAGATCGCGACCACACCGGCCTCGCCGAGCGGGTCCTGGCGCGGCCCGTACACGTTGCCGTAGCGCAGCGTCACCGAGCTCTGGCCGTAGAGGCGCTCGTAGAGGCCGAGGTACCCCTCCGCCGAGAGCTTGCTCTGGCCGTAGGCCGCCTCGGGCAACGGCGTCGTCGCCTCGCTGGAGGGGATCGTCTCGGCGTCGCCGTAGATCGCGCCGCCGGTCGAGCTGTTGACGATCCGTTCAACGCCGTGGCGGCGCGCCGCCTCGAGCACGTTGATCGTCCCGGCGACGTTGATCGTGGCGTCCCAGGCGGGCTCGGCGAGCGAGCGGCGCACGTCGATCTGCGCGGCGAGGTGGAAGATCGTCTGCGGGACGAACTCGTCGATCACGCCGCTCAGCTGCTCAGCGTCGCGAATGTCGAGCACGGACAGCCGCGCCCCGCGGGAGAGCGCGAGATCGAGGTTCTCGCGCTTGCCGGTCGAGAGGTCGTCGATCACGGTCACCTCGTCGCCACGCTCGATCAGCGCGTCCACGATGTTTGAGCCGATGAAGCCGGCGCCCCCGGTGACGATCGCGCGCATCTGCGCCGGATCCTATCGGCGGGGAACGGAGGCGTAGATCGCCGCAAGCTCGGACGCCAGCCGCGATGGGTCAAGCAACTCGCGGGCGCTGCGCAGCGCCTGCTCGCCGGCGCCCGGGTCGGCGCCGAGCGCCGCGATCGTGGCGGCAAGGGCGTGCGCGTCGCCCGCCGGCGACAGCCACTGCTGCGCGATCAGCTCCGGCAGGGCGCCGATCTGCGAGCCCGCCACGGGCACCCCGGCCGCCATCGCCTCGGCTGCGGCGAGGCCGAAGGTCTCGGCGCTGAGCGAGGGCACGAGCGCGACCTTCGCACCCGCCCGCAGCGCGGCCAGTTCGCTCTGCGCGACGGCGCCGGCGAAGGTGACATCCGGCGCCTCCTCGAAGCGCCGGCGCTGCGACCCGGCACCGGCGACCACCAGCGGCAGCCCGGCGATGGCGCAGGCCTCGATCGCCACCTCGAGGCCCTTCTCGGGCTCCAGGCGCCCGGCGAACAGGGCGTAGCGCCCGGCCGCGGCCTGCGAGTGAGCCGCGAAGTCGCGCAGCGGATGCGGCAGCACATGAGTCGCCGCCGGCAGCGGGGCGCCGAGGTCGAGCAGGCGCCGGCGCGCGAACTGGCTGGGGACGATCGCGGCGTCGATCAGCCCGGCGACGCGGCGCTGCCACAGCGCGAGCCCGGCGGCGTAGACGAGCGACTCGGCGGCGCCGCCACGGCAGCCGTGGAGCACGCCCGGGAGCGTGTTGCGCCCGTGGCAGCGGGTGCACTCCTGCCCGCCGGTGAAGCAGATGCCGACCGCGCAGACCAGCCTGTACTGGTGCAGGTGGGCGACGACGCGCGCGCCGGCCTCGCGCGCCGCAGCGAGTGAGCGCCAGCCGAACGACGGCGTCAGGTTGTGGGCGTGCACGATCCTCGCGCCGGTGCGTCGCACCGCAGCGGCCACCTCGTCCGGGCGCAACCCGCCTGCGAGCATCCCGGCGGCGGCGCGCCCGCGGCCGAGCAGCGCCGAGTCGCGCTCCAGCAGCTCAGCGTCCTCGCCGAGGTGCTCGCGCACGAGCCAGAGCAGATCGTTGACGGCGCGCTCCTCGCCGCCGCTGCGACGGTAGCGGTTGTGCAGAAAGAGGATCACGCTCGCCGCAAACTTAGACTCTTCGGACAGATGACCCCGTTCGCGTCAATCATCATCCCCACCCGGGGCCGCCCGGAGTACCTCGCCGTGGCGCTCGCGTCGATCGCACCGCAGGCCGCCGGCGCGGCCGCCGAGGTGATCGTCGTCGACGACTCGGCCGGTCTCGAGCGCAACGCCGAGATCGCCGCGCGCTACGGCGCGCGCTACGTCGCCCTCGGCGAGCCGCGCGGGCTGAACGCGGCACGCAACGCGGGACTCGCCGCGTGCGCAGGGGAGCTTGCGGTGTTCGTAGACGACGACGTGGAGGTGCACGCGGGCTGGCTGGACGCGCTGATCGGCGCCGCGCACGCACACCCCGACGTCGGCGTCTTCACCGGCCCGATCATCGCCCGCCTCGAGGGCGCGGGCGCGCGCCGGCACGTCTGTGGGCGCGAGGGGCCGCCGATCACCAACACCGACTTCGGCGCGGTCGACCGCGCCGTCACCCGCGCCTGGGGCGCGAACATGGCGATCCGCGCCGGCGCATTCGAGGCGGTCGGCCGCTTCGACCCCCACCGCGCCTGCTGGAGCGGCGACGAGGAGGAATGGGAGCAGCGCCACCTGCAAGCGGGCGGGCGGATCCGCTACATCGCCTCAGCCGCGCTCGACCATCGCCGCGCGCCGGCGGATTCGACGCTCACGGCGCTGATGCGCGTCGCCGCGGCGCGCGGCCGCCAGGCGCGCGAGTTCGACGAGGAGCAGGGACGCGCGCCGGCCATGGCAGCGGAGCTGCGCGTGTTCGCCGGGTGTCTTTGGCACACCGTGCGCCGGCGCTGCGCCAACGGGCCCGTGATGGCGGCGCACAGCTGGGGACGGATCTCGCGGGCCCGCCAGGCGCGCCACGACCACGTGCGCGGCGACAGCACCGGCGACTTCCTTTCCGGCGAGAGCGGAACCGTCGGCGGGCGCCGCGACGTGCTTCGCGCGCTCGCCGACGCCGCGATGGCGGCCCGCGGGTATCGCCAGAGCCTTCTCGCCCGCAGGGCCGCGCGGCGGCTGCCCCCGTGCCGCGTGCTCGTTTTGTCGGTCGTGCGGCCGGCGAACGAGGCGGTTTATCAGCGCGCGCTGGAGATCCTGCGAGAGTCGCGCTGCGAACTGGTCGTGCTCGAGCGCGCGCCGCAGGGCGCGACGAAGTTCGAGAATCTGAACCTGCTGCTTAGCGGCGTCGAGCTCTCGGGCTTCGACTGGGTCCTCGTGATGGACGATGACGTCGTCCTGCCGGGCGGATTCCTCGACGCGTTTCTCTACATCGCGCAGTGCCGGCGGCTGCGGATCGCGGCCCCCGCGCACCGCCTGCGCTCACACGCGGCCTGGCGCCTGACGCGGCGGCAATGGGCAAGCGTGGTGCGCGAGACCGCCTTCGTCGAGATCGGGCCTGTCACGGCGCTTCATCGCGACACCTTCGAGTGGTTGCTGCCGTTTCCGCCGGCCGGCATGGGCTGGGGCCTTGACGCGCATTGGTCCTGGCTGGCGCGTGAGCGCGAATGGCCGATCGGCATCGTCGACCTCTTCCCCGTCGCCCATCTCGTCGCGCCCGCCGCGTCCGCCTACGCGCGCGAGGCGGCGCTCGAGCAGGCGCGGGCGTTTCTGACCGAGCACCCCTACCTCCCGGTCCGCGAGTCACAGCGAACGCTCGCCGTGCATCGCCGATGCGCGTAGCGGTCGTAGCCGAGTTCTACCCGCGGGCGCGCGACCCGGTGCTCGGCGTGTGGGCGCACCGCCAGGCGCTCGCCGCGCGCGATGCGGGCGCCGAGGTGTCGGTGTTCGTGCTCCACCGCCTAGTGCCGCCCAAGCGCGACATCTCGGCGCTCGCGGGACTGCTGCGCCAGCCGGGCCACGTGACGCTCGACGGGCTGGACGTGCGCTACGTGCGCTACGTCTCGCCACCGCGAGGCCGCAGCTACGCGCACTGGGGTGCCTGGGCGGCCCCGGCGCTGCGACGCGCACTGGCGCGCTCGGGGCGCTTCGATCTCGTGCACGCCCACAACGCGGTGCCGGCCGGCGACGCGGCTCTGCGGGCCGCCGTCGGCGTGCCGCTCGTGGTGTCGGTCCACGGCGGCGACGTCCTGTGGACAAGCTCGCGCGTGCCCGCGGGCCGTGAGACCGTCGCCGGCGTGTTCGGCCGCTGCGCGCTCGTGCTGGCCAACAGCCGCGGCATCGAAGCGCTCGCCCGCGAGCACGGTGCGCAGGACACCCGTGTCGTGCACCTCGGCGCCGATGTCCCGGCCGCGGCGGCGGCCCTGGACGCCGAGCCGCCGCTGATCGTCAGCGTCGGGCATCTGGTCGCGCGCAAGCGCCACGCCGACGTGCTGGCGGCGCTGGTCGCGCTGCCGGGGGTGCGCTACCTGGTGATCGGGGACGGTCCGCAGCGCGGGGCGCTTGAGGCTCTCGCGAGCACGCTCGGCGTCCGCGACCGCGTCGAGTTCGCCGGTCAGCTCGCGCCGGCGGAGGCCTTGGCGCGAGCGCGCACCGCGTCGTGCTTCGTGATGGTGTCGACCGAGGAGGCGTTCGGCGTGGCCTACATCGAGGCGATGGCCGCAGGTGTCCCGGCGATCGGCGCTGCCGGCGAACCGGGGCCGGCGGAGATCGCAGCCGCCGGCGGCGGGATCGAGCTTGTTGCGCCCGGTTCGCCCGACGCGCTGGCCGCGAGCCTTCGCCGCCTGCTGGCTGACCACGGTGCCCGCCTGGCGCTCGGTGCGCAGGGGCGCGCCACGGTGGCGCGCGAGTTCACCTGGCAGCG
>JBEKSK010000232.1:0-4983 GCA_049517155.1 Solirubrobacteraceae bacterium | reverse complement strand
GCGATCCGTCAGCGTATACTCGCGTCGCGGTGATGAGAGGGCGACGCGCAGCGGCGGTTGTGCTGGCCGCGTTGGGGCTGGCGGGGCTGGGTCTTGGGACGGCCGGGGCTCAGTCGTCCTCCAACGCCAATGTCGGCTGGGCGGGATTCGGGAACACCCCGGACGAGAACCGCTACTCGCCGCTCACGCAGATCGACCCGGGCAATGTCGGCAGCCTCGGCAGGCTCTTCACCGTCGACTTCACGAAGCTCAGCCCGACCGTGCGTCACGGCGAGCAGTCCTATCCCGTCGAGGCGAACGGGACGCTCTACATGACGACCAACAACGACAACGTCTGGGCCCTCAACGCCACCACCGGCCAGGTCTTGTGGCACTGGTCACCAAGCGATGTCGCCGTCTTCAGCGATTACGGGCAGGTCGCCAACCGCGGTGTCGCTCTCTGCGACGGCCATGTGTTCGTGCTGACGCTCAACATGGACGTCGTCTCGCTCGACCCTGCCACCGGCGCTCTCCAGCGTCAGGTGCCGATCTCGCAGGCCGTGCCCGACGCCGAGACCGACTACGGCTACTCGGAGACCAGTGCTCCGATCTGCTGGGACCACCTCCTGGTCTTCGGCGCCGCCGGCTCGGAATATGGCGTGCGCGGCTTTGTGATGGCCTACCACACGAGCAATCTCGAGCCCGCCTGGCCAAACCCCTTCTGGACCGTCCCGCCGGAGGGAACCGAGTGGCGCAAGTACGACCCCCTGGCGGGCGGCGGAGTCGTCTGGACGCCGGTCACGATCGACCCGACGACCGACACCCTCTACTTCGGCACGGGCTCCGCGACGCCGCTGTACTTCCCGTCCCTCCGTCCCGGCTCCGATCCCCGCGGCGACTCGCTGATCGCGGTCAACCTGAAAACGGGACGGATGGACTGGTGGCAGCAGCAGATGTCGTTCAACGAATGGTCGTATGACACCGCCCAGCCGCCGCTCGTCTACACCGCCAAGATCAATGGCAAGGCCGAGCGCGTTGTCTCGGTCGCGACGATGGAGGGCCTCTGGTTCGTCTACGACGCGAAGACGGGCCGGCCGATCTACCAGCAGGTCAAGCTGCTCGACCACACCGAGCACCCGAATCTGGTGCCGGGGCAGCCGGTCACCGTGTACCCCAGCTCGATCGGCGGGTTCAACTATTCGCCCGCGTCCTTCGATCCGAACACGGGGTACGTCTATGAGGCGGCCGCCGAGACGGCGTCGGTGGAGGAGCAGGCGGTGCTGACACCGGCGCAGGAGAAGGAGGAGTTGACGCTCGGCGACGTGTTCCTCGGCCTTGCCAACGGCGACTATGGCACGACCCCGCCGGGCTGGAAGGACTACGGGTCGATCAGTGCCGTCAGCCTTGCCACCGGCGCCCCGGTCTGGAAGGACATGACGCCGCAGCCGGAGCGCGGCGGCGTGACGACCACCGCGAGCGGCCTTGGGTTCGATGGCGGGGGGGACGGCGTTCTGCGGGTGTTCGACGCCCAAACGGGCAAGATCCTGTGGACGTTCCAGACCGGGCACCAGATCGCCGCCGGCGCCTCGATCTACTCCGTCAACGGCACGGAGTACGTCGCGATCACCGTCGGCGGCACGCCGACCTCATCCGGTGGCGGCCTGGCGACGCAACTGCAGGTGTTCGCGCTCGGCGGTGCGTCCGCCCAGTCGCCCGCGCCGGTGATCACAACCTTGGCCCGGCGCCTGCCCGCCGCCCGCACACCGGCGGCGCGGGTGACGCACAAACTCCGCCACCACGTCCGGTCGGCCTTGGCGCAGGGTGTTGCGACAATCGTGACCCCGGCCGCGACCGCGGTCGTGCCGTGGCAGGCAGACTCGTCGAATGAGCAGGCGCTCACGGGCCGTCTGCTGTGGAACGGGAAGCCGGTGACTGGCGCCGACCTGACCGTCGACGGCTACCAGGTTCCCCAGCCCACCGACAAACAGGGCCGCTTCACCTACGACATCGACAACACGGTCGCCGGGCGGCACGTCGTCGGGGTCACCGGTCTCGCCGGGGCCACGATTGGCGGCAAGCGACTCAGCGCCGGGCAGGCGCGGGCGGTCTCGGCTGCGACCGGCGGCTTCACGAGCGCCTTCGCGATCAGCGGGCTGCATGCCTCGGTGCAGCACAACGGCGACGTGCTCGTCACCGGCAGCGCGACGGACTCGACGCACGCAGCGCCCCCGGCGGTGCATCTGCTGAGCTACGAGCTGACCGGCAGGATCACGACCACCGACGGCCAGCCGGTTGAGGACGCGGTCGTGATCACGCGCACGCAGGATCGCGACTTCTGGACGCGTTCGAACCCCTCCAATGCGCAGGGCTACTACTCGTCGTTCTTCACCGCCTCGGACGAGACGTCCGACAACCCGGTGCTGATCAGCGTCGGCGTCGCTCAGGGATCGACCTCCTACGGCGGGATCACCGGGACGAACGTGCCGTTCGTGCGACTCGAGAGCTCCGTGCTCAACATCCAGCTCGGGCTCAACGCCGCCTACAAGATCAGCTCGCCGGCGCCGATCAGCGCCGCGATCTACTCGGGTCTGGCGGTTGGCGTGACGATGGGCGGCAAGGTCGTGGCGCCGGTGTCCGAGCGCTGGCCGGACGCGAAGGGCAGGTTCTCGATGCTGCTCCCGCCCTCAGTGCTCGGCCACGCGCTCAGCCTCTTCGAGAGCCAGAAGCAGGTGCTCTCGCGCTTCACCGCCAGCCCGGGTGGTCCACTCGACCTCAAGGGCTGGCCGACGGAGCTCGCATCGACGACCCCCAGCGATCTCGCCGCGCTGAGCGTACCGCGCGGCTGAGGCCTCCGGGGCGCGCCGCAGCTCACTCGCCAGCCGCTGTGCGTCGTGACCATCCCGGGCGGCGCCGTGGCGATTGGCCTGGCCGCCACAAATCGCGCGAGAAGACCGGTTCGAAATCCAGGCGCACCTTCGATATCGGCCGCGCTGCGCGTCCGGTCTCCGCTTTGCAAATGCGCCTACCGGTTGTAAGGTGGGATGCCCGTACGATAGTGTTGCCGCAGTCGCGGGGGGCCACTATTTTCGTCTCTGGGAGGGGTTGCTTGATATGCGTCGTTCACTCCGTTGGGTAATCGCAGCTGTCGTCGGTATCGGTGCACTTGCGGTAGGCGCCACCTCGTTGCTTGCACAAGGAGGTGCGTCGGGCATCACGGCGGCGCCGGCTTTCACGTCTGCGCAGCTCGCCGCCTATGCGGGCGACGACTGGGTTGAAAACGGCGGTGACATCGAGAATGACCGGTACTCGTCGCTCACCTCGATCACCAAGGCCAACGTCGGAACGCTGACCCAGGCGTGGGTCACCAACCTCGGCATCTGTCCCAAGGGAGGCTCCTCCTGCGGCTCCGAGGAGGCGACACCGGTCGAGTACGAGGGGACGATGTACATTCAGACGCCCGAGAACGGCGTCTACGCGCTTGACTCGACGACGGGTCAGGTTCTCTGGAACTTCAACCCGCCCTACGCGACCTGGGACCCCGGATTCGCCAACGGCTCAGGAGGCCGGCAGCCCGGCGTCGCCGTTGCCAACGGTCTTGTGTTCGTGGGCCTCGCGGACGGCAGCCTCGTGGCGCTCCACCAGGCAACCGGACAGGTCGCCTGGCGGGCGATCGCCGGGCCCTGGCAGGGGGGCATCAGGTTCTCCTCGGCGCCGCTCTACTACAAGGGCATCCTCTACATCCCGACCAGTGGCGGGGACGGCGGCAGCGCCAGCAACACGATCGACGCGTTCAACTCCGCGGACGGCGCGCTGCTCTGGAGCTGGGGCGTGGTTCCGCAGGCCGGCCAGCCCGGCGCGAACACCTGGTCGTTCAACGGCGCCGTCACGGGCAACCTCTACGGCGGTGGCGCCGGGTGGCAGACGCCGGCGGTCGACGTCAAGGACGGCCTGCTGATCATGGGCACCGGCAATCCCGTGCCGTGGAACTCACGCGGCCCGGGCGAGAACCTCTACACGGATTCGATCGTCGGGCTTGACCTGAACACGGGCCAGCTCAAGTGGTACTACCAGACAGTCCACCACGACCTCTGGGACTCCGACCTGCCGAACAACGTGATCGTCTTCAACGAGAAGTACAAGGGCAAGCCGATCACGGCGGTCGCGGACGTCGCGAAGTACGGCTGGACCTGGGAGCTGAACGCGGCGACCGGCAAGCCGGTCGAGAAGGTCGACCAAGTGAAGGTGCCCCAGGACACCGCACCGGACGTCAACACCTGGCCGACGCAGCCGATTCCACAGACTCCCAACGTGCTCTTCTTCCCGGCGATGAAGGGCGGGCAGGGGCGTCTGTGCTCCACCGAGGCCTACTGGGGTTTGCCCGACACCACTCCGGACGGCAAGCCGCTGGACTTCGCCTGTGATTTCCAGCCCTACGACACGACGTCGTGGCAGGTCACGCCGTTCGAGAACGTCGACTGGCCGTCGAGCTCGTACAGCCCGCTGACCAACGGGATCATCTCGTGCGCCGACAACGGCCGCGAGTACGGCCATGAGCAGATCCCGGCGGCCTCGGAGGTGGTCGGGACGCACGGCGGAATTGGCGCCGGCGTGCTCAGCCTCGGCGACAACATCCCGCTCACCAACACGGGGAACTTCTCGGAGTTGGATCTGACGACGAACAAGTTCGACTTCCACCAGGACTGGACCGAGGTCTGCTTCAGCGGCAGCGCCGACACGGCCAGCGGGCTGACCTTCGTCGGTCACCTCGGCTCTGGTGGCACTAACGCCCAGGGATACCTCCAAGCGGTGGACACCACCACCGGCGCGTCGCTTTGGACGTCGCCGGCGATGGCCGCACCGGCTGCAGCACCGCCGATCACCTACTCGGTCGACGGGAAGCAGTACGTCGCGGAGATCGTCGGTGGCGAGAGCCACGAAGACCCGACCGGCGGGGTTCGCGGCAGCTACATCTACGCCTACGCCCTTCCGGGCAGCTGAGTTCGG
>JBEKSK010000231.1:0-4995 GCA_049517155.1 Solirubrobacteraceae bacterium | reverse complement strand
CGGCTCCCCGTTCCCGCCGATCGCCGAGTACGCGTTCCTGTCGGACTGCCACACCGGCGCGCTGATCGCGCCAGACGGCTCGGTCGAATGGCTGTGCCTGCCGCGCTTCGATCAGGCGAGCATCTTCGGCGCGCTGCTTGACCGCAGCGCCGGCTCCTTCCGTGTCGCCCCCTACGGCGTGGATGTGCCCGCCGGCCGCCGCTATGAGCCGGGAACCAACGTGCTCGAGACGACATGGATGACGCCGACCGGCTGGCTGGTCGTTCGCGACGCCATGACGATCGGTCCCTGGCACGGCAGCGAGCCGACCGGCGCGCACCTGCGGCCGCCGACCGACCATGACGCAGACCAGCTGCTCGTGCGCACGATCGAGTGTCTGCAGGGCGAGGTGCCGGTCGAGCTGATCTGCGGTCCGCGCTTCAACTACGGCCGCATGCCCGCGCGCTGGTCGGCGGTCGAGGGCGAGGAGGCGTTCGCGCTGGACGCGACCGACGGGACGACCACGGTGCGGCTGCTCAGCGACATGCGGATGGGGATCGAGGGAACCTCGGTGCACGCACGCCACACGATGCGCGAGGGAGAGCAGCGCTTCTGCGCGCTGTCGTGGACGGCGGAGCTCGGCGGGCCGCGAACGTACGACCAGGCGGTCGCGCACATCCAGCGCACATGCCATTACTGGCGCGAATGGCTGGCGGCCGGGACCTACCCGGACCATCCGTGGCGGGCCTTCCTGCAACGCTCGGCGCTCGTGCTGAAGGGTCTCACCTACGCGCCGACCGGCGCGATGATCGCGGCGCTGACGACCTCGCTGCCGGAGACTCCCGGCGGCGCCCGCAACTGGGACTACCGCTATTGCTGGATGCGCGACGCGACGTTCACGCTGTGGGGACTGCACGCGCTGGACCTCGACTGGGAGGCCAACGACTTCATGGAGTATCTCGCCGACCTGCAGCGCAACAAGGATGGGTCGCTACAGATCATGTACGGGATTGGCGGCGAGCGAAACCTGCGCGAGACGACGCTGCGCCACCTCAAGGGCTACGAGGGCTCGCGGCCGGTGCGCAAGGGCAACGGTGCCTACAACCAGCGCCAGAACGACTGCTTCGGTGCGGTGCTCGACTCGGTCTACCTGCACACCAAGCGCCACGATCACATCCAGGACCGCCTCTGGCCGGTGCTGTGCGACCAGGTGGCGAGCGCCTGGCGTGTGTGGCGGCGCCCCGACCAGGGGATCTGGGAGGCCCGCGGGAAGCCGTGCCACTACGTGTCCTCGAAGCTGATGTGCTGGGTGGCGCTGGACCGCGGCGCGCGCCTGGCGGAGCTGCGCGGCGACCCCGAGCTCGCGCACCGCTGGCAGAGCGGCGCCGAGACGATCCGGGCGGACATCCTCGAGCGCGGCGTCGACGACCGCGGCGTCTTCGTTCAGCACTACGACACCACGGCGCTCGACGCGTCCAACCTGCTGATCCCGATCGTGCGCTTCCTGCCGAGCGACGACGAGCGCGTGCGCGCGACGGTGCTGGCGATCGCCGACGAGCTGACCGACCACGGCCTGGTCCTGCGCTACCGCGTCGATGAGACCGACGACGGCCTCTCGGGCGAGGAGGGAACGTTCCTGATCTGCTCGTTCTGGCTGGTCTCGGCGCTGTCTGAGATCGGCGAGCGCGAGCGCGCGCGGATTCTGTGCGAACGCCTGCTGTCACTCGCCTCGCCGCTCGGGCTCTACGCCGAGGAGCTCGACGCCTCAAGCGGTCGCCATCTCGGCAACTTTCCCCAGGCGTTCACGCACCTCGCGCTGATCAACGCCGTCGCGCACGTGATTGCCGACGGCGGCTGAGGAGCCGCTGGCCGCCGGCCTGCCGCGCGCGTTTTGGAGGAAAACATGCAGCGTGGTGGGGGTTGCGCCGGCGCGTGTCATCGTATGCTCGGCAGATGGCCGACATAATCGAAACCGAGACGAGCCCCCGCCCCGGCGCCGCCAAGCCACAGCCGACTCTGCGCCGCGCCGGCGCGATGGATCCGTGGGATCGCCCGCGCTCCACGGCGACCCCGTTTGACGACCGCGTCGCGCGCACTTCGCCCTTCCCGCCGATCGCCGACTACGCGTTCCTGTCCGACTGCCACACCGCCGCGCTGGTCGCGCCCGATGGGACGGTCGAGTGGCTGTGCCCGCCGCGCTTTGACTCGCCGAGCGTGTTCGCGGCGATCCTCGATCGAGGCGCCGGCGGCTTCCGGCTCGGCCCCTCGGGGATGGGCGTGCCCGCCGGGCGCCGCTACGAGCCGGGCACCAACGTGCTCGAGACGACCTGGCAGACAGCGACGGGCTGGGCGGTCGTGCGTGACGCGCTGATCATCGGACCGTGGCGCGAGCGCGAGGCTGGATCGGCGACCGCTCACACCCGCCCGCCGGCAGATCACGACGCCTACCACGTGCTCGTGCGCACGATCAAGTGCATCCACGGCTCGATCCAGGTAGAGCTGCTCTGCGAGCCGATGTTTGACTACGGCCGCACACCCGCCGACTGGACCACGGTCGCCGGCGAGCCGCAGGCGCTCGACGCCGCCGGCGCGGGGCGGACGCTGCGCCTGCACAGCGACATGCCGCTGGGGATCGAGGGCGGCTCTGCCCGCGCCCGGCACCGCCTCGCCAAGGGCGAGCGGCGCTTCTGCGCGCTGTCGTGGTCACGGCTGCTCGACGCCCCGCGAACATACGAGGAGGCCTCGGACAGTCTTGCCGGGACCGGTGAGTACTGGCGCAACTGGCTGGACACCGGGCGCTTCCCCGACCATCGCTGGCGCGCGCAGCTGCAGCGCTCCGCACTCGTGCTGAAGGGGCTGACCTACGCGCCGACCGGCGCCGTTGTGGCGGCGGCGACCACGTCGTTGCCCGAAACGCCGGGCGGCGAGCGCAACTGGGACTACCGCTTCACCTGGATGCGCGACGCGACGCTGACTCTCTGGGGCCTCTCCTCGCTCGGTCTCAGCTGGGAGGCCGATGACTTCATCCAGTACGTCGCCGACCTGCAGCGCAACAGTGACGGCTCGCTGCAGATCATGTACGGGGTTGGCGGCGAGCGTGACCTGACCGAACACCAGCTGGACCACCTGACCGGCTACGAGGGCGCGCAGCCGGTCAGGATCGGCAACGGCGCCTTCAGCCAGCGCCAGAACGACGTCTACGGCGCCGTGCTCGACTCGCTCTACCTGCACACCAAGAAGTACGGACACAGCACGCAGCGGCTGTGGCCGGTGATCGAGGCGCAGGCCGAGCGCGCGGCGGATGTCTGGCGCCAGCCCGACCAGGGGATCTGGGAGGCGCGCGGGGAGCCGCGCCACTACGTGTCCTCGAAGCTGATGTGCTGGGTCGCGCTGGACCGCGCGGCGCGCCTGGCGGCGCGGCGCGGCCGCGACGCCCTCGCCGACCGCTGGCGCGCGGTCGCCAACGAGATCCACGCCGACGTCTGCGACCGCGGCGTTGACGGACGCGGCGTGTTCGTCCAGCACTACGACACCGTCGCGCTCGACGGCTCGGCGCTGCTGCTCCCGCTCGTGCGCTTCCTGCCCGCCGACGACGAGCGCGTGCGAAACACGGTGCTCGCGATCGAGCGCGAGCTGACCGAGCAGGGGCTCGTGCTGCGCTACCGCGCCGACCAGACCGACGACGGGCTCGACGGCGCCCACGAGGGCGCGTTCCTGATCTGCTCGTTCTGGCTGGTCTCCGGGCTGCTCGAGATCGGCGAGCGCCGGCGCGGGCGCGCGCTGTGTGAGCGGCTGCTGGCCCTCGCGTCGCCGCTTGACCTCTTCGCGGAGGAGCTCGACCCGACCAGTGGGCGCCATCTGGGCAACTTTCCCCAGGCCTTCACCCACCTCGCGCTGATCAACGCCGTGCTGCACGTGATCCGCGACGAGGAATCGGCGCCGCTCGGCACCTAGCCGGCCGGCGAGGAGACCTACCCGCGGAGCGTGCCGTGACCTATTTCAAAGACGAGCAGGAGGTCTATGAGTACCTCGGGCAGCTTTTCCTCGACCTGCTCGCCGACGAGGAGCTCGCGCCGAAGTTCCGCACGGCCAACACGATCGTTCAGTACCGCTACCGCAACCCCGAGTCGCAGATCACCGTCAAGCTGATCGAGGCAGAGGAGGGCCAGGTCGACCTCGGCCCGACGCGGCTCGAGCCGGAGGTGGTGATGACGATGGACGCCGACACCGCCCACCGCTTCTGGCTCGGCAAGGTCAACGTCACGGTGGCGCTGGCGCGCGGGCAGATCAAGGCGAAGGGGCCGGTCGCGAAGATCCTGCGGCTCGTGCCGCTGACCAAGCCGGTCTTCCCGCGCTACAAGGCGCAGTTGCAGGCGGCCGGTCGCAGCGACCTCGCCGAGGCCTGATGCCCGCACTCCCCGGTCCGCCCGCTTGAGCTCGCGGAGGGCGCCGCGGTGAGCGAGTTCCCCGACGACCGCCAGATGGCGGGCTTCAAGGACTTCTACCAGTTCACCGCTCCGACCCGGGTGATCGCCGGCCGTGACCTGCTCGCCGGCGCCGGCTTCGAGTTCGCCAAGGAGGGCGCCCGGCGCGTCCTTTTGGTCAGCGACGAGGTGATCCGCGCGAGCGGCCTGGTCGACCGCGTCGCCGCAGGCCTGACCGACGGCGGCCTGGCGGTCGCGGCGATCTACGACGCCGTGCCTCAGGATTCCGACAGCGCCGTCGTCGCGCAGATCGCCGAGCTCGCCCGTGAGAGCGGCGCCGACGCTTTCCTCGCGCTCGGTGGAGGCTCGGTGATGGACAGCGCGAAGGTCGCCAACGTGCTCTTCACGCACGGCGGCACGGCGCGCGAGTGGGAGGGCTACTACGGCCTGCCGCGCGCCGACGACGGCGCCGGGCGCGCCCTCGAGCTCGCGCCGCTGGCGTGCATCCCGACGACCGCGGGCACCGGATCGGAGGTCTCCTTCGCCGCCGTGATCAAGGATCGCGAAGCGCACGTGAAATACCAGATCGGCG
>JBEKSK010000230.1:0-5008 GCA_049517155.1 Solirubrobacteraceae bacterium | reverse complement strand
GACTTGCTGGGCCTGCGCGTGGGTGCCAATGACGCTCCTGAGATGCCGGGCGACCGGGAAGAATACCTTCATGCTCTGGCCGACGAGTCAGCCAGCGCGCGCAGCGCCTCGCCGGCCGACGCGTCACCCGCGCGCGCCAGCGCCTTGGCGTGGCGGTAGTCCTCCCCCGCTCCCCAGCCGACAGCGTTGGCGCCTGCGCGCCAGAGCGGATCGCAGCTCGAACGCTCGCCGCGCCCGACCAGCAGCGCACACAGCGCGATCACGTCCGCGAGCTCGAGCACGGCGTCGAGATCGCCGAGCGCGACGAGCCGCTCCAGGCCGATCGTGTACAGGCGGTCGCCGGCCAGCAACGCGAGATCGCCGTCGCTGCCCGACAGCAGCCGCGAGTCGCCGTAGTGCAGCAGGTAGCCCTCATAGATCGCCTCGATCAGCAGCTCGTACTCGCGTGGGTCGGCTGCCGCGCGAGGTCCCGCGGCGGCCAGCTTGCCGAGCGTCGGCCGCGCGCCTGCGGGCACGCGCTCGAGCAGCCCGCCGGCGAGCGGCTCGCCCTCGGCCACGATCAACTCGCGCAGTCGCTCGAGCGTGCTCATCGAGCTGCGGCGATCGCGGCGAACGCCTCGCCGGCGGCGGCGAGCGTGTGCTCGATCTGCTCTTCGGTGTGGGCAAGCGACGGAAACCAGGCCTCGAATTGCGACGGCGGCGGGTAGACGCCGCGCGCAAGCAGCTCGCGGCACCAGGCGCCGTGGGCGGCGAGGTCGCAGCGCTGGGCGCCGGCGAGATCCGCAGGCGGCTGCGCGGCGAAGAACACCGTCAGCAGACCGGGCGCCCACACCACGCTGACGGCCGGCCCGCCGGCCGCGGCGAGGCCCTGCGCGAGGCGCTGCGTGGTCGCCGTGAGCGTCGCGTAGGCGGCGTCGTCGAGCAGCGCGAGCGTGGCCAGGCCCGCGGCGACGGCGAGCGGGTTGCCCGACAGCGTTCCCGCCTGGTAGACCTCACCGGCCGGGGCAAGCAGCTCGAGCAGCTCGCGCGGTCCGGCGACCGCCGCGGCCGGTAGGCCGCCGCCGAGGATCTTGCCAAGCACGACGAGGTCGGCGCGGATGCCCTCGCGCGCGCCGGCGCCGCCGCGCGCGACGCGGAAGCCGCTGATCACCTCGTCGAGGATCAGCAGCGCGCCGCACGCATCGGCGCGCGCGCGCAGGAACGCAAGGTAGCCGTCGGCAGCGGGGACGAGCCCCATGTTGGCCGGGCAGGGCTCGGCGATGATCGCCGCCACGTCGCGGCCCGCCGTCGCCTGCTCGAGCGCCGACCGGTCGTTCCAGGGCACGACCACGGTCGCGGCCGCGGTGGCCGCCGGCACACCCGGGCTTGACGGGATCCCCTGCGTCACGAGACCGGACCCTGCCTGCGCAAGCAGGCCATCGAAATGGCCGTGATAGGCCCCCGCGAATTTGACGATGACGTCGCGGCCCGTCGCGGCCCGGGCGAGGCGGATCGCCGTCATCGCCGCCTCGGTGCCCGAAGAGGTCATGCGCAGCATCTGGGCGCCCGGCACGCGGCGCGCCACCTCCTCGGCAAGCTCCACCTCGCCCGCCGTCGGTGCGCCAAAGCTCGTTCCGCGGGCGGCTGCGGCGGCCACCGCGTCGAGCACGGCCGGGTGCGCATGACCGGCGATCAGCGCCCCCCACGAGCAAACGTAGTCGACGTAGGCGTTGGCGTCGACGTCGACGATCTCGGCGCCCCGGCCGTGGTCGATGAACAGCGGGTCACGTCCGATCGCGCGCATCGCCCGGACCGGCGAGTTGACGCCGCCGGCCAGGACCTTGCACGCACGCGAGTACAGCTCGGCGGAGCGGGAGTCGTTGCGGGCGGGCGGCACGGCGCCCGAGACGATATTCGACGGCCGTCGCGGCCCCGCGCTCCGCGGCGATTGCGCTACCTTCGCGAGATCGCTGCCGAGCCGCTCTGCACCCCGCTCTCGCAGGTCCTGATCGCGCACACGATCGAGTTCGACAACGCGGCCGAGCAGCGCATCCCGCACCGCACGACGGTCGGTAGTGCCGGCGACTCGGCGCGCGGGCCGTGGCTGGTCTCACTCGCGATGTGGGCGAACTTCATGGCACATCTCGACCAGCCCAGGCCGCTGCGCGAGCTCGCCGAGCCGGCTCGGCTGACCAACCTGAGGGGTCTGCAGCGCTGGGGCTACATCAAACTCTCAGCGGATCCGGCGGACCCCCGCCCCGCGCCGCCGCGCCGCGACTGGGTGGTGGCGCCGACGCGCTGGGGCGCGCTGGCGCGGGAGGTCTGGCGGCCGCTCGGCGCCGAGATCGAGACACGCTGGCGCGATCGCTTCGGTGCCGCGGCGCTCACCGACCTGCGGGAGGCGCTCGAGACGATCGAGGCCGGCAGTGGGCTCGAGCTGCCGGATTTCCTGCCGGTGACCGGTGTTCGCCGCGATGATCCGGATCGCTGGCGCGCGCGTCCGGCCGCGCCCGCCGACGGAGCGCCGCTCGAGCTGTACGCGCTGCTCGCGCGGGTGCTGCTCGCTTACTCGATCGACTACGAGCGCGAGTCGCGGCTTGCGCTCGGCGTCAGCGCCAACGCGCTGCGGGTGCTTCACCCAGACGGCGTGCGGGTGCGCGACCTGCCGCTCGCAGCCGGCCTCTCGAAGGAGGCGATCGCCCTCTCGCTGGGCCTGCTGGCGCGCAGCGGTTGCGTCGTGATCGAGCCTGATCCGGCGACGCCGCGAACCCGGTTGGCCCGCCTGACGGCGCGCGGTGAGCTGGCGCAGAGCAAGCATGCACGCCTTCTGGCCGGCGTCGAGGCGGCCTGGCGCGAGCGTCATGGCGGGCGCGCGCTGGAGCGGCTGCGCGCGGCGCTCGGCGGCCTGCTCGACGCGACGCGCGACGGCGGCGCGCTGCTTTCGCAGGGGCTCGTTCCCAACCCGGGCGGCTGGCGCGCTGCGAAGCCCTACCTCGCCCAGACCGAGGCGATGCTCGCCGACCCCCATGCCCTCGCGCACTTCCCGATGGTGTCGCACCGCGGCGGCTATCCCGACGGCAGCTGAAGCGCCAGCGGGGGCCGCTCGACTTCCTTCACGCCCGCCGGCCAGGTGGCGCGGCGCCGGCGCTCAGGCGTGCGCCGCCTCCCAGTCGCGGAACTCGTCGGTGAAGTACAGCAGCCGGATCTTCTTGAACTCGGTCGAGGAGTACAGAGTGGAGCGCTCCTCGATCTGTGTGTCGTCGGCGATCGCGTCGAGCACCGCGTCGCACTCCTCCTTCGAGCGCCCGTGGGCCATCGTGAAGACCGAGTAGGGCCAGTCAGGGTAGGTCGGGCGCTGGTAGCAGTGGGAGATGCCGCGGTAGGAGGCCATCCTCGGGCCGAGCGTCTCGATCTGCTCGGGCGGCACCTTCCACACGCCCATGCCGTTGGCGGAGAAGCCGGCGCGGCGGTGATAGAGGATCGCGGCGACGCGGCGCAGCAGGCCGCGCTCGCGCATGCCCGACATGTGCTCGAGCAACTCGGCGACGCTCATTCCCAGCGCGGCGGCGGCCGCCACGTAGGGCTCGGAGGTGACCGGCAGATCGCCCTGGGTGGCGCGGATCACGGCGACGTCTCGCTCGTCGTAGTCGATCGCCTCAAGCGGCGCCGGCGCGGTCTCCTGCCCCGGCGAGGAGAGCGCCGCGGTGCCGCCCTCCATCTCGAGGTCCATGCGGATCTTGAACAGCTTCAGCGTCGGCAGCTGGCGGATCGACTCGGCGCCGGTGAGCTGCGCGAGCACGTCCAGCGTCCCGTCGAGGCCGAGCTTCGAGTCGCGTTCGACCGCGATCGTGAACCACATGTTGAACTCGTGGTTGCGCAGGTAGTTGTGCGACACGCCGGGGTGGGAGTTGATGATCTTCGCCGCCGCCCACGGATGCTCCGGGTCGACCTTGGCGGCGACGAGCATCGAGCCGTAGCCGAGCGCGCGCGTGTCATAGATCGGGGTGACCTGGCGGATGATCCGCTGCTCGAGCAGCCTGCTCACGCGCGCGAGGACCTCCGCTTCGCTGCATTGCGCCTCCGCGGCGACCGCGGCGTAGGGCTTGGGTTGGAGCGGGAAGCTGCCCTGCATCAGGTTCAGCAGCCGGCGGTCGAGATCGTCCAGCGCGACCGCGGCGCCATCCTTGCGGGCCCGGATCTTCGGCGTTGCGGTCAGGTCTGCGCGAGCCATCTGGCGGCGTCCTTCGCGTGGTAGGTGATGATCATGTCAGCCCCCGCACGGCGAATCGCCGTGAGCGTCTCGAGCACGACGGCGCGCTCCTCGAAAGCGCCGCTCGCAACTGCCGCCTTCACCATCGCATACTCGCCGCTGACGTTGTAGGCCGCGAGCGGCAGTCGCGTGATCGCGCGCACGGCGGCGATCACATCGAGGTAGGGAAGCGCCGGCTTGACCATCACCATGTCGGCGCCCTCCGCGATGTCGAGCTCGGTTTCGCGCAGGGCCTCGCGGGCGTTGGCCGGATCGAGCTGGTAGCTGCGCCGGTCGCCGCGGGAGGGCGTCGATCCGGCCGCCTCGCGAAACGGACCGTAGAAGGCTGAGGCGAACTTCGCGGCATAGGCCAGGATCGGCAGCTCCTCGAATCCCTCAGCGTCGAGCTCGGCGCGGATCGCGCCGACGCGCCCATCCATCATGTCGCTCGGTGCGATCACGTCGGCGCCGGCCCGCGCGTGACTGACCGCGGTGCGTGCGAGCAGCTCAAGCGAAGCGTCGTTGTCGATCGTGCCGTCATCGCGCACGACCCCGCAATGCCCGTGGCTGGTGTACTCGCACAGGCAGACGTCGGTCATCACGACGAGGTCGGGGTGCGCGGCCTTGATCGCCGCAACCGCGAGCTGTACGGGAGCCTCGTCGTCCCAGGCAGCCGAGCCCTCGGCGTCCTTGTGGTCGGGGATCCCGAACAGGAGGACTCCCGGCACGCCGAGCGCCGCCAGCTCGCCTGCTTCCGCGACCACGCCGGAGATCGTCAGG
>JBEKSK010000229.1:0-5015 GCA_049517155.1 Solirubrobacteraceae bacterium | reverse complement strand
GGCGGGCGGCGGCGTCCCTGGCGTCCAGCTCGGCGAGCGTGAGCGGGCGCCGCGGTGGGTGATCGATCACGGTCGTCGAGCTGACGGCGAGCTTTCGGTCGACGTGCAGCAGCTCGCCCGAGTGAAACTCGCGCCAGCCCGGATCGTCGTCCATCGGCTCACTCGCGATGATCACGGCGCCGCGGCCGGCGAGATCGTCGGAGCGCACGTGGATCGTGCGAGCGGCGCTCGAGTGTTCAAGGCGCGCGTCGAGCGGCCCCCGTTCGAGCACGTAGAGCCCCTGGTTCTCGGGGTAGCGCAGCGCCCACAGCTCGTCGCGCGTTATCAGGATCACATTCAGCGCGAAGACGACCAGCTCCTGCGCGGCCCAGCTCGCGGCGGCGGCGATGCCCGCGGCGACGTCGCCGCCGTGGCGCTCGATCTCGAGCGTGATGAGCGCGAAGAAACGCTCCGAGTCGGTGTCGCCGGCGACGAGGCTCATGTGGCTGCCGAGGCGTGCCTCGAGCTTCGGCAGATCCTCAATCACGCCGTTGTGCGCGAGCAGGCGTCCCTGCTGCTCGAACGGGTGCGTGTTCGCCGCGCGCAGCGCGCCGGTCGTGGCCTCGCGGATGTGCGCGACAAAAGTCTCCGAGTGCACCTCCCGCGCCTCGCGCGCGAACGCCCGGTCCGCGAACGCTGCGATCGGACGCTTGTCGATTCGCGGCGTGCCGTCGGCGTCGTAGTAGCCGATCCCCGTGCCATCGGGGTCGCGGCGGCTCTGTGCGAGCAGGCTGTCGGGCGCCTCAAGCAGCCAGAACGTCGCGCGCACGCGGTGCGGTGCGGCGGACATGCCATAGAGCCGGCACATCGCTTGACCATAGCGCGGCGTGGGTGTCGGGTCCCGGGGCGGGCGGGCGCCGGCTCAGCCGGCGCCGGGCGCCAGATCCGGCTGCGCCTGGGTGGGTGCCTCGCGCTCTCGCTCGCTTGATTCCTCCTCCTGGCGCCCGCTTTTGAGGCCGGCGAAGCCGGCGAGCGCCGCGGCCGCCATGACGGCGGCCATCACCAGGAAGACCGACCGCGTGGCGTAGGCGAAATCCAGGCGCACGAAGTGCGGGATCGCCGACACGGCGCCGCTACCGCCCTGCGACTGGGCGATCTTCGCCGCCTGGCGCGCCGCCGCCTTGGCCTGCTCGCCCTGGGCGATCAGCGATGCGGTGATCCGCGCCTTGGTCTCCGAGACGAGGATCGTGCCGAGGATCGCGAGGCCAAGGCTTGCCGCGTAGTTGCGCACCGTCTGCGTGATCCCGGTCGCCTCGCCGTAGGAGAGGCGCGAGGCCCGGTTGACGGCGTCGGTGCTGGCGGGGCCGAGCATGAAACCCATGCCGGCGCCGGAAAGGATGATGTAGATCTCCTGGGAGCCGAGGCTCAGCGCGGTCACCTTTCCGGCCCACAGGTAGAAGCCGACGGCGGCGAGCACGCAGCCGAGCACGACCGGGCGCTTGGCGCCGCCGCGGTCGAGCATCCGCCCGCCGATCTGCGCCGCGACGACGAATCCGGCGAAGAAGTACAGCAGCACCAGACCGGCCTGCGAAGGCGTCTTGTCAAGCGACAGCTGGGCGTATTCGCTGGCGAAGAAGAAGACCGGGATGAACACCAGCATCGAGATTCCGAGCACGACGTTCTCGACCAGGAACGCGCGGATCCGGAAGATGCTGACGGCGATCAGCGGCGAGGGCGTGCGCATCTCGACGCGGTAGAAGACGACCAGCAGCGCCGCGCCGGCGGCGATGCAGATCTCCGTGCCGGGGTTCCCCCAGCCCCAGATCGAGGATTCCTGGAAGCCGAACACGCTGAGCGCGACGCCGGCGGCGATCAGGACGAGCCCGCGGTAGTCCATGCGCGCGGGCTTGTGCACGGTGACGGGCTTGGCGAGCGCGATCAGCACCAGCGCGATCAGCGCGACCGGGATGTTGACCCAGAAGATCGCGCGCCAGGTCCACTGCGTGAGGACACCGCCGAGGATCGGCCCGACCGCGGTCAGCCCGCCGGCGATGCCGAAGAAGATCGCCAGCGCCTTGCCGCGCTGGCGCAGCTCGAAGGTCTGCACGACGATCGCGAGCGCAGCCGGGAACATGATCGCCCCGCCGGCGCCCTGGATCACGCGGAAGGCCACGATCCACCCCTCCGCGAGGCTCCCCTTCGGCGTCAGGCCGCACAGCGCCGAGGAACCGGCGAAGACGACGACGCCGAGGGTGACCATCCTGCGGTGGCCGACGGTGTCGGCGAGGCGCCCGCCGAACGCGAACAGCGCCGCCAGCGAGAGCAGGTAGGCGTTGATCGCCCACTGCACGCCCGTCGCGCTGAGGCCGAGCTCGCGCTGGATCTTCGGCGCGGCGATCGAGACGATCGTCTGGTCGATGAAGGTCATCGAGACCGCGAAGATCATCGCCGCGAGGACCAGGTTCCTCCCGCGCCCCCCAGCGGTGCTACCGACTGCCATCGCGCTTCCTCCCACGCCGGCGGTTTGAGACAACGAGGCGGTGGCCGGGCCCGCCGGAGTCCGATCACACGTGCGCGGAGCGAGCGCTCGCGCGCCCCGCCGCGGCCTGCACCGAGACCACGGCGGCAACATAGCGCCTGCCGGGTGGCCGTTGGGGCCCGGCCGCGGGTTGGCGTGCCGGGGCGGTGCCGGCGGGGCGCTGGTGCGCTCGCGCGCGGCTTCGCGCTGTCAGCCGCCCGCGGCCTCGCAGGCGAGCGCGTCGAGGAGCATCGCCATCTGCCCGAGCGTCGACGCGCGCTCGGCGACGTCGTAGCTTGCGCCGAGCTCACGCGGGTCGCCGTAGCCGACGTTCACGTCCTCCCCGGCTCGCCACACCAGCATCCGCAGCGGCAGCTCGATCCCGATCCGCGGGTCCTCAGCCATCAGTGGCGTTCCGGCCAGCGGGCTGCCGAACACCACCACCTGCTCGTCTTCGAGCTCGAGGCCCGCAGCGCGGGCGCTGGCGGCGTGGTCGATCTGCGCGAACACGCGCAGCCCGCGACGCTCGATCGCCTCAAGGAGAGCTGTGACGGTCTCGCTGTAGCCGGCGGCACTGCGCTTGACGATCATCGCCGGGATTGTGCCCGACCAGGCCCGCGACTGCGACGCTTTAGGATTCACCGCTGGGCTCCAGCCTCACATGTTCTGGCGCGTCGCGCGGCTTTTAGACGGGCGGGCGAGCGCCTTGCAGCAGGCGGAGCCGAGCTTCCAACGAGAGATTCGAGGCCGGCCGTGGACCGCAAGTGGTGGACGCTGATAGCCGTTTCGACCGGCACCTTCATGCTCCTGCTCGACATCACGATCGTGAACGTCGCGCTGCCGCGCATCCAGGCCGGCCTGCACTCGAGCTTCACCGACCTGCAGTGGGTGGTCGACGCCTACGCGCTGACGCTCGCCGCGCTGCTGCTGACAGCGGGATCGCTGGCCGACCGGCTGGGGCGCCGGCGGATCTTCGCGGCCGGCCTGGTCCTCTTCTCGGCGTCCTCGCTGCTCTGCGGCGTGGCCCAGTCGCCGTTGATGCTCAACCTCTCCCGCGGGCTGCAGGGAATCGGCGGCGCGATGATGTTCGCCACCTCGCTCGCCCTGCTCGGCAACGCCTACCGCGGTCGCGATCGCGGCGTGGCGTTCGGTGTCTGGGGGGCTGTCACCGGCGCCGCGGTGTCGATCGGCCCGATCGCCGGAGGCGCCCTGACCCAGGGGCTCAGCTGGCGCTGGATCTTCCTCGTCAACGTCCCGATCGGCGTCGTCGCGCTCGCCCTCACGCTCGCGAAGGTCGAGGAGTCGCGCGCGCCGCAGGGAGCCAAGCTCGACGTGCCCGGGTTCGTCGTGTTCACGGCGGCGCTGGGAACGCTCGTGTTCGGCCTGATCGAGTCGGGCCTGAAGGGCTGGGGAAGCGGCGTCGTGTACGGCTGCCTGATCGCCAGCGGCGTGCTGATCGTCGCGTTCGTGGTGATCGAGCATCGCAGCCGCGCGCCGATGCTGGACCTGGCCCTGTTTCGCGTGCCGGCCTTCGCCGGCGCCGCGATCGTCGCTTTCGCGGTGTCCGCTTCGATCTTCGCGATGTTCCTCTATCTGACGCTCTACCTACAGGACGTCCTCGGCCTGTCACCGCTCGCCACCGGCCTGCGCTTCCTGACCCTCTCGGGCGTCGTGCTGATCGCCTCGGGGGTTTCGGGGCGCCTCACAACCGTCGTGCCGGTGCGGCTGCTGATGGGAGCGGGACTCCTGCTCGCCGGCCTCAGCCTGATGCTGATGCGCGGCCTGAGTGTCAGCTCGCACTGGACCCACCTGCTGCCGGCCTTCCTGATCGGCGGCCTCGGCGTCGGCTTGATCAACCCGCCGCTCGCCTCGACTGCGATCGCCGTCGTCCCGCCGCGCCAGGCCGGCATGGCGTCGGGGATCAACAGCACGTTCCGCCAGGTCGGCTTCGCCACCGGCATCGCCGCGCTCGGCTCGATCTTCACGAGCAAGATCCGCGCGCACGTGACCGCCGGCCTGCACGCCGTTCATCTCGGCGGCGCGAGCGCCCTCACCACCGCGATCTCCAACGGGCAAACCTCGACGGCGATCGCTCACCTGCCGGTGCGCTCGCGCGCGGTGGCAGGAGCGGTCGCGCGCGCGAGCTTCATCGCGAGCCTGAACGACATCTTCCTGGTCGCTGCGATCGTCGCGTTCGCGGGCGGGGTCGGCGCGCTGATCCTGATTCGCTCGCGCGACTTCGTCGCACAGGGCTCGCACCCCAGCGGCGAGGCTGCGCCGGCCGAACCTGTCGGCGTAGCAGCGGGCGCGTAGACCGCTTCGCAGCGCGCGGCGCGGCTGCCGCTTCGTGGCGCGCGGCGCGTCAGCCGCTTCGTGGCGCCCGGCGCGCAGACCGTTTCGTGACGCTCGGCGCGCAGACCGTTTCGTGACGCTCGGCGCGCAGACCGTTTCGTGACGCTCGGCGCGCAGACCGTTTCGTGACGCTCGGCGCGCAGACCGTTTCGTGACGCTCGGCGCG
>JBEKSK010000228.1:0-5023 GCA_049517155.1 Solirubrobacteraceae bacterium | reverse complement strand
GCTCTGCCGCGCGGCGCCCGGCGGGCTATGCGGCGTCGCGCTGCGACGCCTCTTCGAGCGCCTCGTGGTCGCCGAAGTAGGCGCCGCCGCCGAGGGCGCGGTCGAAGCCCGACCAGCGCTCGCCGCCGCGCAGCTCCTTCTCGAGCCGGTCGAAGCTGCCGAGGCGGCCGCCGAGGTTGTCGATCATGTGCACGAGGGTCGCCTCGCGGGTCGCGGGCAGCACCGGGCTGCCGTGCTCGTGCGTGCCGTGGTGGGACAGGATGATGTGCAGGAGCTCCTTGGCGAGAGACGGCGGGAAGCCGGGGATCTCCTCGATCTCGCGGCGGACGCGGTAGTAGCCGAGCGCGATCTCGCCCTGCAGCCGCCCGTCGTCGGTCAGCTCGATGTTGGCCGGATCGCTGGTGTAGGCCTCGAGCTTGCCGATGTCGTGCAGCAGCGCACCGGTGATCGCGAGGTCGCGGTCGATACCCGGGAAGGTGGCCGATATCGCGCTCACCGCCTGGCCGACGGTCAGGCAGTGCTCGAGCAGCCCGTGGCGGTAGGCCTGGTGGTAGAACTTCGCCGCCGGCGCGTCGCGGTAGGACGGCCAGCCCTCGGCCCGGGCTCCCAGCAGGCGCTCGAGCAGCGCATGCAAGTCCGGCTGGCGGACGGTCGCGATCAGTTCGCGCAGGTCGCCCTCCATCTGCTCGGCGCTGCGCACCGGGCCGTCGAGCAGGTCGTCCAGCACGTAGCTGCCCGGCTCGGCCGGTCGCAGCGCGCGCAGATTGACCTGCGGCCCGTAGCGGGGATGCACGACGTAGCGGCCGACAACGCGCACCGGCTGCCCCGCGGCAACCAGCGGAGCGACCTCCGGCACGTCGTCCCAGACCATCGCCACAACCGCCCCGGAGCGGTCGCCGAGAGTCAGCCGCAGGAACTCGCCGCCGTCGCGCTTGACGCGCTTGTCGATCTCGCGGACCAGCAGCACCTGGTCGAGATCGGTCCCGTCGCTGACCTCGCGAATGAGCATGCACGGAAGGTAGCCCGGGCCGCGGACGGGTCGCCACCGGCCGCCGGCGCGGTCAGCTTCGAGATCCCGCCGCGCCACGCGGTCAGGTGAAGGGCCTGGCGACCGAGGGAGTGATGCTCTGTTCTTCGTGTGCCGCGAGGGCCGGCCGGTGGCGGCGAGCGATCATCGCGCACCTGCTCTCGGCTCGCGCGGCGGCCCCGCCGCGGCGAGGACCTACAGGGGGAGCTCCTCGGCCGCTGCGCGCGGCGTGCGTACCGCGCTCTTGCCAGCTTTCCCGCCCTTTTGCCCGAGGTGGGTGTGCTGCGGGTCGTCGTTGTACTTGAGGCCGTAGCCGAGCAGCCGGTCGGTGCCGATGTGCGCGATCCAGATGAGGCCGAGCGCGCAGACGAGCGGCGCGTGCTGCCACCAGCCGAGCGCGATCGCCGCCGCCGGCAGTGGGGTGATGTGGGCGGCGTTGTAGAGGCGGGCTCCGAGACGGTTGTCACGCAGGTAGCCGAGTGCGGAAAGGTCCGGGGCCAGGAGGGTGAGCGGGATCAGCCACCACGCCTGGTGGGTCGTCGTGTACGCGAGCAGCGCGCCGGCGAGCGCCACGCCGCCCTCCAGGCGAAGCCAGCGGCGGGGAGCTCCCGCAACGGTTCCCCCGCCGGGCGTTGCGGCTGTGTCCGGGCTTGGCGAGGTCATCATCGGCTCCTCGCGACGGATTCGTCTCGCGTCCACTGGGAGAACGCTGCGATTAGTCCCTCCACGAGCCGCTCGAAGCTCCGGTCGATGTCGACGGGGAGGCCGAAGCCGCCGGCGATCTCGAGCGTGATGAAGCCGTGCAGCGTCGCGCGCAGCGCGCGGGTCGCGTCGATCGCGTCGTCGTCGTGGAGCTCGTAGCCGGCCAGCACGTCTGTCGCCACCCGCACGACGGCCAGGCTCGCCGCCTGGTCGTCGGCGTCGCCCGCGGCGGGGGCGCGTTGCGCGGCCGCGTAGCGGCCCGGGTGCTCGAGCGCCCAGGCCCGGTAGGCGTGGGCGATCGACGTGATCGCGTCACCGCCGTCGCGGCCGACCGCCGCCATGGCGAGCACGTACGCCAGCTCGCTCTTGGCGCGCACCGAGATGCCGCGACGCAGGGCGTCGAGGCCGTCGATGTGCTTGTAGAGCGACGGCTGGCGCACACCGAGCCGCGCCGCGAGCGCGGCGAGGGTCAGGCGTTCGAGCCCGACCTCGTCGGCCATCCGCTCGCCCTCTTCGATGACGCGCGTTTGCGTGAGGCCCGCCCTAGCCACGAGCGTGCACGCTCGCCAGGAATCCGACGACCGCCTCCGTTGTGACGTCGGGGCGCTGCGACTGCGGGTAGTGCCCGGCTTCGGGCACCATCACGACGTCGCCGTGCAGGGTCTGCGCGATCCAGTCGGCTTCCGCCTTCGGGTTCGGGAAGTCGGGATCCAGCTCGCCCATCACGACCAGCGTGGGCGCCGAGACGTCCCCGAGCCGGGACTGCGCCGGCGTGTGATCGGTGCGGGTCGTGAGTGAGAATGCCTTCGCATACCCGGGCCGGCGCAGGCTGGCCGCGACCTCGTCGCGGTAGCTCGCGAAGTCGGCTGGGCGGCGGCCGGCGTAGAGCTTGGGCATGTAGGCCTTCCAGGCGCTGGCCGCCCACGGCCGCGCCATGCTCAGCCGCAGGAGCAGCCGCTGGACGCGGCTGATCTCGCCGTTGCGTACGAACGGGCCGACCAGCACGAGCCCGCTGATCAGCTGCGGCTGCAGCGCCGCGGCGAGCGCCGCGGCGCCGGCGCCCATCGAGTTGCCGACGACGACCGCCGGCCCGCCCAGTTCCTCGATCAGCGCGAGGATGTCGCCGGCGCTTTCAACGTCGCCGTAGGAGGTGAATGTGTTGTCGCTGTCGCCGTGGCCGCGCAGATCAGTGGCGGCCACGCGGTAGCCGGCCTCGCGCAGCGCCGGGGCGAGAAAGCGGTATGCGCCACGCAGGTCGCCCATGCCGGGAACGAGCACGACCAGCGGGCCCGTGCCGTCGACGTCGTAGCCGATGCGCCCTTCGGGACGGGTGAGGTAGGAGGTGTTCAAGGTTGGAGTCTTCAGTGGTGAGTTCATGGAAGCTAAACTACATAGCTGAATGGCTAATGTCAATAGCTCGGGCCGAAGGCAATTCCCGCAGGGCTCGTTCTCGTCGGAGTCCGGCCGCGTTTCCGGGTCGCTGCGGCCGCGGGCGACTGGTTGCGAGCGCCGCTTCGCGGAGCTATAACAACTCGATGAGGTTCCGCGCGACTCGGGTCGCCGCCCTCGGGCTGGTTCTTTTCGCTGCGGCGCTGGGGTATGGCTCGGCGGACGCGACGCGGTCCGCGAGCAGCCTCGCGCCGCCGGAGATCGCCGCCAACTCCGCCGCCGGCTGGCCGGCGCACAACTTCGACCTCTCGAACACGCGGGCCGACCTGGAGAGCGACATCGTCGCTTCGAACGTCGCGACGCTCAAGCAGAAGTGGGCGTTCAAGTTGCCCTACAGCGGGTTCTACGGTGCGTTCACGTCGAATCCGATCGTGCTCGACGGCGAGGTCTACTTCGAGGACCCGGACTCGGACGTGTTCGCCCTGAACCAGGCGAGCGGCGCACTCGTCTGGGAGCACGCGTACAAGTCGGTGACTCCTTCTGGCGGACCGAACGGAGTCGCGTTCGGATACGGGCTGCTGTTCGGCGCGACCGAGAGCTCGGTGTTCGCGCTCGACCCCAAGAACGGCAAGCAGGTGTGGATCCGCAAGCTGATCGCCAACAGCCGCGAGGGCATCGACATGGCCCCGCTGCTCTACGGCGGCAAGGTCCTGGTCTCCACGATCCCTGGCAACTCGACGTCGTATTACACGGGCGGCGCCTGGGGAACCGTCTATGCCCTCACCGCCGCCACCGGCAAGCCGCTTTGGAGCTTCTCGACCGTCCAGGGCGCCGGTTCCCTGTGGGGAGATCCGAAGCGGAACGGCGGCGGCGGGCTCTGGTACCCGCCGGCGGTCGACAGCAGCGGACGCGTCTTCATGGGCGTCGCCAACCCCTCCCCGTACCCGCCCACGGCTGCGGACCCAAACGCCGCGAGCCGCCCCGGGCCGAACCTCTACACCGACTCGCTCGTCGCGCTGAACGGGACCACCGGCAAGCTGTTGTGGTACCAGCAGATCACGCCGCACGACCTCCGCGACTACGACTTCCAGGACTCGCCGATCATCACGACCGAGCTCGTCGGTGGCGTGGCGACCGAGGTCGTGATCGGCGCCGGGAAATCGGGGAAGGTCGTCGCGTTCCGTGCCGACGACGGCGAGCGGCTCTGGACGCTGAACATCGGAGAGCACAACAAGAACCAGTACGGGCCGCTGCCGGTGCAGAGCGGCATCGTGCCGGCGAAGCCCGTGACCTTCTGCCCGGGGTCGCTTGGCGGCGTCCTGACGCCGATGGCCGAGAACGCCAACACGCTCTACGTTCCCTGGATCGACCTCTGTCTGCAGGCCACGGCGGACGGCATCACGGGCGCCGTCGGCACGGGTACCGGCGGCCTCGCGGCCGTGAACGCGACAAGCGGCGCGATCGTGTGGAAGCACCTGTTCAAGAGCATCGACGCCGGCGCGGCGACGATAGCGGGCAACGTCGTGTTCACCTCCACCGTCGACGGCACGATCTACGCGATCGCGACGAAGAACGGCGCCGTCCTCTGGTCGACGCGGGCACCGGCCGGGATCAATTCGTTTCCCGCCGTGACGAAGGACATGCTGATCATCGGAGCCGGCGGGCCGGGCGCCGCAAAGAAGGCCGAGGTCATCGCCTACTCGCTCGGCGGACGCTAGCGGGCGTCTCGGAGTCGTCGACCCGAAATGGCGGCCCCGGGTGCCGTCCGGCCGCAACGGCACCCATCCCACCGCCCCGGGGCGGCGGGATCAGGGGCAGGCGGACTGCGATACTCGCCTTGCTGTGCCGCGCCTCTACTACATGCCTCGAACGCGCTCGAGTCGCGTCCTGTGGCTGCTTGCGGAG
>JBEKSK010000227.1:0-5061 GCA_049517155.1 Solirubrobacteraceae bacterium | reverse complement strand
AGCAGCGCGTCGTGACTCAGCGTCTCGTCGAGCTTGAAGCGCATCCCCTCCGGATCCGGGAACTTGAAGGTCCAGCCGCCGTGGGCGAACCCCTCGGCGCCGCCCGGATCCTCCATCACGCCGTCAAGCGACAGGAACTCGCTCACCACGATCCGTCTCATCGCATCTCCATCTTGTTGGGCGCCAGCGCGGGTTTTACTAGATGGCGGCGGGCGGGCGCGGGCTCAGAGCGCCCGTGCATCTGCAGGCGCGAGCTCTCGTAGCCGAGACTCGTGTAGAGCGAGCGCAGCTCCCGCCGCCGGACGCGGGCGTCACGCCCAACGTTCGCGGAGGACCCACTACGCTGGCAAGCCATGGCCGCCGCGACGCTTCCGGGCATCGACGAGCACCCGCACGCGCGCGCGGTGCTGCTGCCGGCCCTGCCGCCGGGGGAGGCATCGCACGCCTACCTGTTCCACGGGCCGGCCGGCGCCGGCAAGCGCGCCGTCGCGCGGGCGTTCGCCGCGGCGCTGCTCGCCGACGGCGCCGAGGATCCGCTCGCGGCGTCGGAGCGAGTCGCGCGCGGGTCGCACCCGGACCTGACGTGGGTGACGCCGAGCGGCGCCTCGGAGATGCTGGTCGCCGACATCGACGAGCCGGTCGTGGCGGCCGCGGCGCGGACGCCGTTTGAGTCGCACCGGCGGGTTTTCGTGATCGAGGGCGCCGAGACGATGGGGGAGGCGACCGCCAACCGGCTGCTCAAGACGCTCGAGGAGCCGCCGTCGTTCGTGCACCTGATCCTCACGACGTCGCGGCCCGGCGAGGTGCTGGCGACCGTCGCCTCGCGCTGCCAGGGCGTTCGCTTCGAACCGCCGAGCGCGGCGCGGCTCGCGCAGCTACTCGAGGCTCAGGGCGTTGATCCGGCCACCGCCGCGGCCTGCGCTCGGCTCGCGCTCGGCGACGGCGAGCGGGCGCTCGCGCTGGCACTCGGCGACGGCCCGGCGCTGCGCGCCGCAGCCCAGAGCTTTGCGGTGGCGGCGCTGCGCGGCGAGCTCGGCGAGCGTCCCTGGATGGCGCTGCTGGAGTTGGCCAGGCAGGCCGGCGAACGCAGTGCCGGTGAGCTCGAGGCCCGCCATCGCGACGAGCTCGAGTTCGTCGCCCGCGCCGAACGCGCGCGCCACGAGCGCGAGCACGCCGAGCGGGTCAAACGCACGCAGCGGCGAAGCTCGGCCGCGAGCCTCGACACGGGACTCGGTCTTGTCGAGCTGTGGTACCGCGACGCGGCCGTGCTGCTCGAGGGCGTGCCCGAGCTCGTGCACGCGAGCGATCGCCTCACCGAGCTTGCGGCGAGCGCGGCCGGCCGCACCCCGCGCGCCCTGCACCGCGCGCTCGAGCTGGTCGCCGACACCCGCGAACGGCTCGCCCTCAACGTCACCGAGGAGCTTGCGCTCGAGGCGCTCGCCTACCGCCTCGCGGGGGCCCGCTGAGCGTCGCGACACCGCAGAGCGAGCGGCTCGCGCGAGGCGGCCCGGACGGCCGCGCGCCACTGCCGCCGCCGCAGCTGCTGCTCGTCGTCGGTGCGCTGTCGCAGTACGCGGGCGCCGGCGTGGCGGTCGTGCTCTTTCACCACGTCGAGCCCGCGTCGCTCGCCTGGGTGCGCGCGCTGCTGGCCGCGGCCGTGCTGCTGCTGCTGCGACGCCCGTGGCAGACCGCCTGGACGCGCGGGCGCCTCCTGGGCGCGGCCACATTCGGCGTCACGATCTCGCTCGTCAACGTCGCCTTCTACCTCGCGATCGCGCACCTCGCGCTCGGCACTGCGGTCGCGATCGAGTTCGTCGGGCCGGTGGCGGTGGCCGCGATCGGCTCGCGCCGCCGGCGCGACTTCGCCGGCCTGGCACTGCTCGTCGCGGGTGTCGGCCTGCTCAGCGGCGTGCATCTCGCGGGCAACGCCGTCGGCGTCGCCTGGGCGCTCGCGGCCGGCGTCGGCTGGGCGGGCTACATCGTCTTCGGCCACCGCCTCGCGCGCGCGTCGGAGCTGCGCCCGCAGGACGGCCTCGCCGCCGGGCTCGCGATCGGCGCGGTCGTGCTCGCGCCGTTCTTCGCCTGGCACGCCGGTCCCGCCTTCACCCACCTCGGCCTCTTCCTGCGCGCGCTGATCGTCGCGGTCGCCTCGACCGTCGTGCCCTACACGCTCGAGCAGCTCGCGATGGCCCGCCTGCCGCGCCCGCGCTTCGCGATGATGCTCGCGCTGCTGCCGGCAACCGCCACACTGATGGGCCTGGTCGTGCTCGGCCAGCTCCCGTCGGCCGCCGACGCCACCGGCATCGCGCTCGTGATCGGCGCGATCACGCTGACTGCTTGAGAGGGGCTCGCCGGGCTCGCCACCCCAGTTCGCCCGCTCGAGCGAGCGGACGCCGGCAAGCCACGGACGCGGTCCCGACGGGCGCAGGATCGCCAGATCCGAGCCCCCTGAGAGTCGATCCGGGATGGCCGCGGCGCGCGAGCCGCCCACACGCCGTTATTTCGACAACTCTTCGGCAGTCTTCAGTCTTCTCTGACCGCCGGCCGCGACACTCGTCGCGAGCAATCGAGAGGAGCCAGATGTCCGCCACCGCCAGCTACGCCCCCACCCGCCGCATCGCCGTGTTCGGCTCGGTCGCTGCGGAGCGCCCGCCGGCCAGCGATCGCGACGAGGGGTTCTCTCCCGCGGCCCGCGCGGTCCTCGAGCGCGTGATCGAGGCGGTCGCCGCGAGCGCCGCCGCGGTCGCCGGTCCGATCCTCGACCGTGCCGTGGCCGGCGGCACGATCACCCGCGCCGAGCGCCGGCTGATGCTGCTCGAGCTGAGCGATCCGGCTGCCCCCCACGAGCCGGCGCCGGCGCTCAGCCGCGAGGCGCGGGGCACGCTCGGAGAGGCGCTTGCCGCGCTGCGCCGCGCCGCGCCTGCGATCGCCCGGCCGATCCTCGACGAGGCGGTCGAGGCCGAGCGGCTGACCCCCGCCCAGGAGCGGCGCATCCTCGAGCGGCTGCGCAGCGGCCCGGCGCGGGTGCTGCGCAGCACGCTGCGGGCAAGGGTCGCGGAGCCAGCCCGCTTCTAGCGGCCCGTCTCGCCGGCCGCGTATCCTGAGTGGATGAGCTTTCTCGCTGATCTCTTCAAGGACAAGACGCGCATGATCACGGCCGAGACGGCGCTCCCGGGCCGTGAGCGCGAGATGGCGGTTCCGGAGCGCCACTTCGTGCTCGGCACGCCGCTGCGCCCGCCGTTCCCCGCCGGCTTTGAGACCGCGGTGGTCGGGATGGGCTGCTTCTGGGGGGCCGAGCGCGTGTTCTGGCAGGCTCCGGGCGTTTACACGACCGCCGTCGGCTACGCGGGCGGCTTCACGCCCAACCCGACCTACGAGGAGGTCTGCTCGGGCTCCACCGGCCACACCGAGGCGGTGCTGGTCGTGTTCGATCCCGCGCTGAGCAGCTACGAGGAGATCCTGCGCCTGTTCTGGGAGAACCACAACCCCACCCAGGGAATGCGCCAGGGCAACGACGTCGGCACCCAGTACCGATCGGCGATCTACACCCACGGCGACGCCCAGGCGGCGGCGGCGACGCGCACGCGTGACGCCTACGCGGCGGTGCTGCGTACCAGCGGCCACGGCGAGATCACGACCGAGATCGCGGCGGCCGGCCCGTTCTACTACGCCGAGGAATACCACCAGCAGTATCTGGCGAAGAATCCGAACGGATACTGCGGCCTCGGCGGAACCGGCGTCAGCTGCCCGATCGGGATCGGGGCGGGCGCGAGCGTCCCCGCCAGCAGCTAGGCCGGCGATCGGGGTCGGGGCGGACGCGAGTCTCCCCGCCAGCAGCTAGGCCAGCGATCGGGATCGGGGCGGACGCGAGTCTCCCCAGCAGCACCTAGGCCAGCCCGGCGATTGTGTTGGATCGGGCGGCGGCGCCATGTCGCCCGAAACACGCATGTGTGAGCGCCCCGGATCAGGTGTTTTGCGGCGGGGCTGGGCTCGGTTGCGCCGGCCTCCACGCCCAGAGCGTTCCGTACGTCTGACCCGCCGGGGTTGGCTCCCCCTCAACCTCGTATCCGGCTCGGCGCAGCAGGTCCACGGCGGCCTCGAGTGGATCTCCGCTCGGACAGCCACGCTGGTGCCATTCCATGACAAGCACGGCGGGAGCAGAGGCGGCAAAGCGCTGGTCACCCAGCAGAGCCCATTCCGAGCCCTCTATGTCGATTTTCGCAAAGTCGGCTTCACTCAGCAGCGCAAGCGCATCGACAGCGACAACCTGATCGGTGACGGCCTCGCCAGCCAACGCGATCGCCGAATCGGCAAAGCGACCGCCGGAGAAGGCAACCACGCCCGGCTCGGTCGCTGCGCAGGCGGCAATGATCGTCCAGCGAGCGGCGGCGTCGTTCAACGCGACACACCGAGTGAGCAGCGGCAGGTTGTCGGTGTCTGGCTCTACCGACGTGACTGTGGCGCCAGGCCAGCGAGCGAGCGCGTAAACCCCGAAGAGCCCGATGTTGCCGCCGAGGTCCAACACCCTGCGTGGGGGAGAATCGCGGAACTGCAGGGCGACAGCGGACGGTGGCTCGTAGCCGAGATTGCCGACAAAGATCTCGTCGAAAATGTCGATGTCGCGGGTCCGGTGGCGCAGTACCACGCGCCCGTCGCGGATCCTGCGCACCTGCACGCGTCCCCTCGGGCCAAACAGCTCTGCGGCGTTGAAGCGAATCGGTTCCTTGACGGTGGACCAGCGCATCGCCGCCTTGACCACCGGCTTTGTGCCGAGAACGCTAACGGCGTGGTCGATAACCGGCACGCGATTGCGCAGCCAAGCGAGCTTGATCACCGGCGAAGCGTGGCACACACCGCTCCGCAACGTTTCGCTGCTGACGCCGGCGAGCGGGATCGGTGGGATGAGGGTGTCGCCTAAACTGTCGCCCATGGACAACAGCCGGAATCCGAGCGCAGACCGCGGCCATGGCGGAACCGGCGTCAGCTGCCCGATCGGGATCGCTGCGGCAGGCTAGTGCTGGTGGGCCGTCCAGGGACGTTGGGCCTGAAATGGCGGCTTCC
>JBEKSK010000226.1:0-5075 GCA_049517155.1 Solirubrobacteraceae bacterium | reverse complement strand
TGAAGGGGATCGCCTCCAGCGATCCACCGAGCGCATCGACCCGTGCGATCAGGACGTCCGCCCGGCGCTCGATCTCATCTGTCAGCGACTCGATCAGGTAGGAGCCGGCGAACGGGTCGGCGGAGTCCGCGGCGCCGGACTCGTGGGCGATCACCTGCTGTGTGCGCAGGGCGATCGTCGCCGCCTGCTCGCTCGGCAGCGCGAGCGCCTCGTCGTAGCCGTTGGTGTGCAGTGACTGGGTGCCGCCGCAGACCGCGGCGAACGCCTGCAGCGCGACGCGCACGATGTTGTTCTGCGGCTGCTGCGCGGTCAGCGTGACGCCGCCGGTCTGGGTGTGGAAGCGCAGCATCGTCGAGGCCGGGTTGGTGGCAGCGAAGCGCTCGCGCATGATCTTCGCCCACATCCGCCTTGCCGCGCGGAACTTCGCGATCTCCTGGAAGACGTTGTTGTGGGCGTTGAAGAAGAACGCCAGACGCGGTGCGAAGTCGTCGACCGCGAGGCCCGCGTCGAGCGCCGCCTGCACGTAGGTGATCGCGTTGGCAAGCGTGAACGCGACCTCCTGGACCGCCGAGGCTCCCTTCTCGCGGAAGTGGTAGCCGGAGATCGAGATCGTGTTCCACTGCGGGATCCGCTCGTTGCAGTAGGCGAACAGGTCGGTCGTCAGTCGCAGCGACGGCCCCGGCGGGTAGATGTAGTTGCCGCGCGCGATGTATTCCTTGAGGATGTCGTTCTGGCTCGTGCCGCGCAGCTTCTGCGGACCGACGCCCTGCTCCGCCGCGACCAGCTCGTAGAGGCACAGCAGCACCGCCGCCGGCGCGTTGATCGTCATCGAGGTCGAGACGCTGTCGAGCGGGATCCCGTCGAACGCCGTGCGCATGTCGTCGATCGTGTCGATCGCGACGCCGGTGCGCCCGACCTCGCCAAGCGCCCGCGGGTCATCAGAGTCAAGGCCCAGCTGTGTCGGCAGGTCGAAGGCCATCGAGAGGCCGGTCGAGCCGTGCTCGAGCAGATAGCGGTAGCGGGCGTTGGATTCCTTCGCGGAGGCGTAGCCCGCGTACTGGCGCATCGTCCACAGCCGCCCGCGGTAACCCTGCGGATGGATGCCGCGGGTGTAGGGGAACTCGCCGGGCGCCTCGAGCGCGGTCTCCCGCTCGGGCGCGCCGTAGACGGCGTCGATTTCGATCCCCGAGTCGGTGAAGCGGCGCGGGTCCTCCGCCCCGACGAGCGGAGCGATCGTCGAGCGCTCCTCGTCGCTTGCGGGCTGCGCCATCGGCCGCAGGATATCCGGCCCTTGGCCGGCGCTCACTGCTCGCCGGGGACGCGGACCTCGCGCAGGGCGTGGCTGTCGACGTCGTAGACGAAGCCACGGACCGCGTCGCGATGGGGAATGAAGGGCGAGCGGCGCACGCGCAGCAGCGACTGGAGCACGTCGGCGTCGACGTCGGTGAACGACTCGATCGCGAAGGCCGGTGCGACGCCCGTCGCCTCCTGCAGCTCGCGCCGGAAGCCGTCGTCGGTGATCTTCGCCATGCCGCAGTCGGTGTGGTGGATCAGCATCACGGTGCGCGTCCCGAGCCGTCGCTGCGAGACCGCGAGCGAGCGGATCACGTCGTCGGTTATCACGCCGCCGGCGTTGCGCAGCACGTGCGCCTCGCCGTCGTGCAGCCCGAGTGCGGCGAACACGTCGAGCCGGGAGTCCATGCAGGTCACGACGGCCAGCCGGCGGCTTGGGCGAACGTCAAGCGGGCGTTGCGGCAGCGAGGCGGCGAAGGCCGCGTTGTTTGCGAGCAATTCGTCGATCACGTCCACGGCCCGCAGACTAACCGCGCAGGCCACCCGCCGATGCGCAGCCGGTAGGCTGGATGCAATGGCGACCTGCCTTGTCACCGGCGGTGCCGGCTTTCTCGGCTCCCATCTGTGCGAAGAGCTGCTTGCGCGCGAGCACCGCGTGATCTGCGTGGACAACCTCCAGACCGGGTCGCTGCAGAACATCGCCCACATCCGCGACCCGCGGTTTCGCTTCCTGAACATCGACATCACCGAGCCCTACTTCGTCGATGAGCCGGTCGAGGTGGTCTTCCACCTCGCCTCGCCGGCATCTCCGATCGATTACCTGCGGCTGCCGCTCCTGACCCTGAAGGTCGGATCGCACGGCACCCACCACACCCTCGGGCTCGCGAAGGCACATCGCGCGCGGTTCCTGCTCGCGTCGACCAGCGAGGTCTACGGCGACCCGAAGGAGCATCCCCAGACGGAGAGCTACTGGGGCCACGTCAACCCGATCGGGCCGCGCGGCGTCTACGACGAAGCCAAGCGCTACGCCGAGGCGCTGACGATGGCCTACCACCGCCAGCAGGGGGTCGACACCGCGATCGTGCGGATCTTCAACACCTACGGTCCACGCATGCGTCCCTATGACGGGCGCGCGATCCCGACGCTGGTGCGCCAGGCCATCGCCGGGGAGCCGCTGACAATCTTCGGCGACGGGACCCAGACGCGTTCGTTCTGTTTCGTGAGTGACCTGATCGGTGGCCTGATCGCGCTCTCCGAGTCCGGCTACCACGAGCCGGTCAACATCGGCAATCCCGACGAGTTCACACTGCTCGAGCTCGCCAACGCGGTGCTCGAGGCGACCGCAAGCAAGTCGGCGATCGTGCACGAAGAGCTGCCGGTTGACGACCCCAAGCAGCGCCGGCCCGACATCAGCCTCGCTCGCCGGCTGCTCGGCTGGTCGCCCGAGGTGCCGCTGGCCGACGGACTGCGCCGGACGATCGAAGCGGGCTAGCGGGCTCGGCGCGGCGGCGTCCGTGCCGGCGCTGCGCCGCGCGCCTCCAAACTGGGGAAATTCACTGGCGGTGCGCCGCAACATCTGACAGAGTGGCGCGTTGAAAGAGCGAGATGTCGACCCCCCGCCAGAGCATTCATGCCGTCCCCGACCCGGTGGCGGACGAGTCCCAGAGCGCTGCGCAGCCGGAGCGTTCGGAACAGCTCAATCTCGGCGACCGCGATGTGCGCGCGAAGCGCCCGCCGCTGCTGTCGTTCGTGCTGCGCCTGGATACCGCGCGCCGGGTCGCGCGCGTCCTGGTGCTGATGGCGCTCGACTTCGCCGGCGTGTTCCTGGCGATCTTCACCGCGCTGTTGCTGAAGGACATCGTGCACGGCAAATCGAGCCTGGTCTCGCAGGCCTTTCACCAGACGCGGGGCTTCGTCGCCTTCGCCTACCTGGTGACGCTTCTGCTGTTCGCCCGCTCGGACATGTACGCAGACCGCGGCGAGCGTCCCGGGCTGTCGAGGATCCTCGCCGCGCTCTTCCAGGTGATGGTCGTCTCGGTGATCTTCGCGATCGCAACCGGTGCTCAGTCGCACTACTACAGCTCCTACTACACCTTCTACGGGTCGTTTCTCTTCGCGCTCGTCTACGTGACGTCGTTCCGCGCGCTCTACGAGCGGGTTTCCGGGTTGTTGCTGCGCGCCGCCGGCTATCGCCGTCGCGTCGTGCTCGTGGGGACGGGCCCGCACATCGACGCGGTCGCCAAGGCGCTCTCGTCGGGGCCCTACCCGGCGGTTGAGCTGGTCGGCTTCGTTTCGCGCCTGCAGGTCGCCGGCGGCGGCCTGCGCTCGCTCGGCACGCTCGCCCAGATCGGCGAGACGATCGCCGCCAACCGCGTCGATGAGGTGATCGTCGTCGATCCCGACTTTCCCGAGCGCGACCTGCTGGAACTCGTCGATCGTGCGCACGAGCGCGGCGTGCGGGTGCGGATCGCGCCGTCGACCACCGAGATCCTCGTTCACCGCGCGGAGTTCGTGCCGGGTCAGTCGGTGCCGCTGTTCGAGCTGCGCCCGCCGGTCTTCGAGGGCATCGACTTCGTCATCAAGCGCAGCTTCGATCTCGTCGTCTCGACCTTCCTCGTGATCGTGCTGAGCCCGCTGCTGGTGGCGATCGCGGTCGCGATCAAGCTCACCTCGCACGGCCCGGTGCTGTATCGCTCGATGCGGCCCGGAATCGGCGGCGTCCCCTTCCCCTGTTTGAAGTTCCGCACGATGGTGATCGACGCCGAGCGCCGCCAGTGCGATCTCGAGGAGCGCAACGAGGCCTCCGGCGCCCTCTTCAAGATGCGCAGCGATCCGCGCCTGACCAGCGTGGGCCGGGCCCTGCGGCGCTTCTCGCTCGATGAGCTGCCGCAGCTGTTCAATGTGCTGCGCGGCCAGATGTCACTGGTCGGGCCGCGGCCGCTGCCCCAGCGCGACTTCGACCGGCTCGCGGACTGGCACCTCAAGCGCTATCTCGTGATGCCGGGAATGACCGGTCTGTGGCAGGTGTCGGGTCGCGCCGAGCTTGGCTTCGACGACCTCGTCCGGCTCGACTTCCTCTACCTGGAGCGCTGGTCGGTGTTCCTCGACCTGACGATCCTGGTCAAAACGCTCCCCGCGGTAATCTGGGGACGCGGCGCGTACTGAGCGGCTGCGAGTGCGCGACGGCCGCGGCGTAGACGCGCCAGGTCGCGCGCGCCGCGTCGGCCCAGCTCCAGTCTGGCGCGGCCGGGGCCGGTCGCACCGCCTTGGCGCCGGCTTCGAGCAGCCCCTCCATGTCGCCGAGCGAAACGAAGGTCGCGCGCTCGCCGAGGACCTCGCGCAGGGCCGGAGCCTCGCACGCCACCACGGGCGTGCCGCAGGCCAGCGCCTCGACGGCCGGCAGGCCGAACCCCTCGTCATCGGATGGGAATACGAGCGCGTGCGCACCGCTGTAGAGCGCCGCCAGCTCGTCGTCTGAGACCTGGCCGGTCAGCGTCACGTCGGGCAGCTCGTGCGCCCATGGGCGCGCCGGCCCGGCGAGCACCAGCGGCATGCTCCGTGGCGCCTGCGCCAGGTCGGCGACGCGCTTGCGGCGCTCCGGGTGCAGCATGCCGCCCACCCACAGCAGATACTGCTCGGGTAGCCCGTAGCGCGCGCGAACAGCGGCGATCTCGGCGCCGTCGCGCGGGTACATCGACGCGTCCGCCGCTTCCGGGATCACGCTGATCCGCTCGGGGTCGATGTCGAGATGCTCGCGGGCGTCGTTGGCGACGACCTGCGTT